>CABYIF010000020.1 GCA_902518985.1 uncultured Alphaproteobacteria bacterium
TACTTTGTTTTTTGAAGTAATATTTGCTTTCTTAATTAATAATATTTATTTTACTATTTCAACAATGATTAAGTATATTGTAATATCAATGATTATATTTTTTCCTTCAATTATTATTTTTAACAAAATAGATAAATAGATGTTTTATTCTGAGGACAAAAAGCAATATTTAGCATTAAATAGAAGATCTTTTCTATTATATTTTTTAAAGCTCTCTCTTTTTAGTGTTGTTGGATGGAGATTATATAATATACAAATTAAAGATTCGGAAAAATATAAAACTTTATCAAAAAATAACCAAATCGATATTGAAATTTTGTATCCATTAAGGGGAGAAATATTAGATATACAAAATAACGTACTTGTATCTAATAAAAAAGTTTATGATGTTTATGTCATTCCAGAAAAAACATCAAATATTAATGAAACATTAAAACAAATCTCTAAAATTATTAAAATTGATTTTGCTAAAAGAAGAAAAATAATTGAATTAACAAAAAAAGTTAAAAAATTTGAAAAGATAAAAATTTTTGAAAATATAGAGTGGCACCAATTGGAAAAAATTGAAACAAACAAATTAAATATAGAAGGAATTTTTATTTCTCAAGATTATATGAGGATATATAAACATGGAAAAATATTTTCACACATACTAGGTTACATAAATAAACCAAATGAAAAGGAATTATCTTTACCCTTTATTACAAACATGCCTAATTTAGATATTGGTAAAGAAGGACTTGAAAGAGTTTTTAATCCCATTTTAGTGGGTAAGGCTGGGCAGAGAGAGGTAGAAGTAAATTCATTGGGTAGAATAATTAGAGAGATCTCACGTAAGGATAGTATTAAAGGAAATGATTTACAATTAACCTTAGATTTAAGATTACAAGAATATTCTTTAAATTTATTAAATTCATATAGAGCTGGATCAATAGTTGTAATGAATATTGAGAATGGACATTTACTTTGTATGGCATCAACACCATCATATGATCCTAATAAAATTATAAAAAAACCAAATCAAGAATACTGGAATTCCATACTTCAAAATAAACTATCACCTCTTACGTTTAGAAGCGTGCAAGGTTTATATGCGCCCGGATCAACTTTTAAGATGATAGTTGCAATAGCGGGTTTGTATTATGGTGTGATAGATACAAAAACTAAACATTTTTGCAATGGAAAAATTTCTCTTGGTGATAGATTGTATCACTGTTGGAAAAATAATGGACACGGATCAATGACCGTAGAAAGAGCAATTCAAGAGTCTTGTGACGTATTTTTTTATGAAATATCAAAAAAAAATTGGAATTGATAAGATTGCAAGTGTCGCCAGAGATTTTGGATTGGGCAAAACTTATGATATTCCTCTTCTTAATCAAAAAAATGGAATAGTACCCTCAAAAAATTGGAAAAAAGAGAAACTTGGAGAAAGTTGGTATCCTGGAGAAACTCTAATTTCAGCAATAGGACAAGGTTTTGTTTTAGCAAATCCACTTCAATTAGCAAATATGACTTCAATAATTGCTTCAAATGGTAAAATTATTGAACCAAAAATAATCAATGATGGAAAATATTCTAATTTTAAAAAAATTGAAAAATATCAGGAAGCAATCAAAATTATTAAAAAATCAATGTTTAAAGTTGTAAATGAACAAAAAGGCACAGCGTTCAAATCTAGATCAAATAATATTAAATTCTCAGGAAAAACTGGTACATCACAAGTAAGAAGAATAACCGTAGCCGAAAGAGAGAGTGAAGACTTTAGAAAGAAAGAAATTGAGTGGAACAAAAGAGACCATGCTCTATTTGTTGGTTATATGCCTTATGATAATCCAAAGTATTCAATCTCAGTTGTAATAGAACATGGTGGATCTGGCGCCTCAACCGCAGCACCAATAGCTAAGCAAGTATTTCAATTTATAAATAAAATTAATATTTAATGCTACATAAATTTCAAAATCTAAATTATTTACTAATTTTTTTAGTTGTATTAATCACATTTATAGGTGCAGCTGGTTTATATTCTGCAGCATCTGGTTCTTACAGCCCATGGGCATCTCGACATTTAATAAGACTTTCAATACTTTTATTTTTAGCAATTATGATAGCTTTTATTGATCTGAAACTAATTTATAGATTTGCATATCTAATTTTTATTTTAAGTTTAATATTATTATTTTCAGTAGAGTTGATTGGTGTTTTTGGAAAAGGTGCAACGAGATGGATAAATATTTTTGGTTTCAGTCTTCAACCATCAGAACTGGTAAAAATTACAATAATTTTAGCTTTGGCAAAATTTTATCATGATTTAAAATTTGAAGATGTAAAAAAAATCTCAAATTTATTTTTTCCTTTTTTAATATTATTTATCCCTTTCATACTTGTGCTTTTTCAACCAGATTTAGGCACCGCTCTAAGTATTTTAATATTAGGAATATTTATTTTATTTGCAAGTGGTGTTAGAATATGGAAATTCGTAATAGGTTTCTTAAGTATCATTTTATCAATACCTTTATTGATCAATTTACTAAAACCTTATCAAAGAGAGAGAGTAGTTTCTTTTTTAAATCCAGAAGCGGACGCCTTAGGCGGTGGATATCAATTAATTCAATCAAAAATTGCACTTGGCTCAGGGGGTATTTCTGGAAAAGGTTTCTTAGAAGGCACACAATCTTATCTTCAATATTTACCTGAAAAACAAACGGATTTTATTTTTACACTCATCGGAGAAGAGTTTGGTTTTATTGGAACTATTTTTATAATATTTTTATTTTTTTTGGTAATTACTATTTGCTTTTATGTTAGTATCAAATCAAACCATATTTTTGGAAGATTAATTAGCATTGGCATTGGTACAAATATATTTATTTATGTTATAATGAATATATCAATGGTATCAGGTCTAATGCCAGTTGTAGGTATTCCATTGCCACTTGTATCTTATGGGGGTTCAGCGATGTTATCAATTATGATATCTATAGGTTTAGTCCTTAATACGGAGTTGAACTCTAGTTTAAAAAAATTGAAAAATGCTTGATATAAATAATGTAAACAAATTCTTTGGAGGATTAAAAGCAGTCCATAATGCATCAATGAGTGTAAAAGAAGGTTCAATTACTGGTTTAATAGGACCTAATGGAGCTGGTAAGACTACATTGTTTAATACAATAGCAGGTTTATATGATCCAGATAATGGAAACATTGTTTTGAATGATGAAGATATATCATTTTTAAAACCACATGAATTATTTTCAAAAGGGGTTTTAAGAACATTTCAAATTGCACATGAGTTTACTACCCTTACCGTGTTAGAAAATTTAATGATGGTACCTCCAAATCAATTTGGAGAGAAATTAACTTATTCTTTGTTAAATAATAAAAAAGTTAAAGAACAAGAAGAAGAAATAAGAGCAAAGGCAATTGAAGTAATTAATTTTTTGAATTTAAATCATTTAACTCAAGAGTTAGCAGGTAATTTATCAGGCGGTCAGAAAAAATTACTTGAACTAGGAAGAACAATGATGGTGGATCCTAAAATAGTATTACTTGATGAAGTTGGTGCAGGAGTAAACAGAACTCTTTTAAATGATATAACTGATGCGATACTAAGATTAAATAAAGAAAAAAATTACACATTTTTTGTTATTGAACACGATATGGATTTAATTGAAAAAATTTGTGATCCTGTAATTGTGATGGCAGAAGGTTCTGTTCTTTTTAAGGGTACTTTTGAGGAAGTAAGAAATAACGATAATGTTATTGAAGCATATTTAGGCAAAGGTATCAAAAAAGATTAATTTTTATATGACAAGCTTAATAGGAAAAAAATTAACAGCGGGATATGGCGGGGTAGATATAATAAAAGATATAAATTTAGAAGTTAATGAAGGTGAAATAGTTGTTATTGTAGGTCCAAATGGAGCTGGAAAATCAACAGCTATGAAAGCTTTGTTAGGGATGTTAAATCTTACTTCTGGTTCAGTTAAATATTCTGAAAAAGAAATAACGACAATGTTGCCCCAAAACAGAATAAATCTTGGTCTAGCATTTGTACCTCAAACACAAAATGTTTTTACAGGAATGACGGTAGAAGAAAATCTTGAGATGGGAGGATTTCTAAGGGAAGATGATATAAAGCATACCACTAATGATATTTTTGATTTATTTCCAATTCTTAAAGAAAAAAGAAGTCAGAATGCAGGAGAATTATCTGGAGGACAAAGGCAACAAGTAGCTTTTGGAAGGGCATTAATGACTAAACCTAAGATATTAATGTTAGATGAGCCAACAGCTGGTGTATCTCCAATAGTAATGGATGAATTATTTTCCAGAATATTAGAGGTTCGTAAAACTGGTGTTGGTATTTTAATGGTAGAACAAAATGCAAAACAGGCACTTGGTATTGCAGACCGAGGCTATGTATTAGTTAATGGAAAGAATAGCAGAGAAGGTTCAGGAGAAGAGCTTCTCAATAATCCTGAAGTTCGTAAATCTTTTTTAGGAGGTTAAAAAAGTGATAGATTTTTTAAATTCTATAATAGTGCTCTTAAATTTTATAATTATTCCAGGATTATCATACGGGTCTCAATTAGCTCTTGGCGCCTTGGGTGTTACCTTTGTTTATGCAATACTTCGTTTTGCAAATTTTGCTCATGGTGAAATAATGTCTTTTGGTGCAATGATAACAATATTAATAACTTGGTTTTTTCAATCACAAAATATAAATCTTGGTATACTTCCTACTGCTTTATTAGCATTGCCTATAGGTATTTTTGCTACAATCGTTCTTTGTTTAATTTCAGATAAATTTGTTTTTCAATATTACAGATATCAAAAAAGTGTCCCAGTTGTATTAGCAATGGTTTCTATAGGTGTTATGTTTGTGGTTAATGCAATCATAAGAATTATTATTGGAACAGAAACTATAAAGTTCTCTGATGGTCAAAAATTTATTATGAAAGCAAAACAGTTTAAAGTGATGACAGGATTAAATGAAGGGTTGGCCTTGAAGTCATCTCAAGCAATAACAATTATATTAACAATTGTTCTTTTATCATTTACTTTTTGGTTTTTGCAAAAAACTAAAACAGGAAAATCTATGAGAGCTTTTTCAGATAATGAGGATCTAGCATTATTATCAGGCATTAATCCAGATAGAGTTGTATTAATTACATGGATGATTGTAGGTGTTTTAGCTTGTGTAGCTGGATCTTTGTATGGTTTAGATAAAAGTTATAAACCTATTATTTATTTAAATTTAGTCTTACCTGTATTTGCTTCGGCAATTGTTGGAGGTATAGGTAATCCCTTTGGTGCTGTTGTTGGGGGATATGTAATTGCCTTCTCTGAAATAATGATAACATATGCTTATAAAAAGTTTTTCGTTTATATTTTACCAGGTCCTTTGGAACCCTCTGGATTAGTACAGCTACTTTCTACAGACTACAAATTTGCAGTTTCATTTACAATTTTAGTAATAGTTTTGTTAATTCGACCATCAGGAATATTTAAAGGAAGAGTTTTATGATGAAATTTGAAAGATACGAATGGATTGCTATATCAATTATGATTTCACTCTTCATCTTTGTTGGTTTTATTCAAGGCTGGTCAGTTAGTTTAGTTATTCTGAATATGTGTATTATCTCAGCTATTATGACAATGGGTGTTAATATATCCTGGGGCTATGCAGGTGTAATTAATTTTGGTGTAATGGGTTTTTTAGCAATGGGAGGTCTTGCTGCAGTAATTGTTTCGTATCCACCTATAAGAGAAGCATGGCAAGTTGGAGGAACAGGGTTAGGAATAAGTCTAATTTTACTAGCAATGTTAGTCTTTGCTGTCATGTACATAAATAAAGTTATAGTAAAAAAATCCTCAAGATATTGGATCAACGGTGTAATTATTTTTTTAGGTATAATTATAATTAGACATTTTTATTTAAATGCTACTGCTAATATAGAAGATGTAAATCCAGCATTGGCGGGTTTTTTAGGTGGTCTAGGTTTACCAATAATATTTTCATGGTTTGTTGGAGGTTTATTTGCTGCAGGTGTAGCTTTTGTTATTGGTAAAGTAGCGCTTGGTTTAAGATCTGATTATCTTGCAATTGTAACCTTAGGAATATCTGAGATAGTTGTTAGCGTATTAAAACATGAAGAATGGTTATCAAGAGGAGTAAAAAATGTAATCGGTTTAAAAAGACCAGTCCCATATGAGATTGATCTACAAAATACTGATTGGTTTATCAATCTTGTAACATTCCTAAATTCTTATAAATTAAATAATGTTATTGATATTAACGACAGAGAAGACCTATTAAGCAATCTTATTATTGATGGTTCTGGAATATTTGTAAAATTATCTTACGCAATATTATTTTTAATCGTTATGCTTATTATTTTCTATTTTGCTAATAAAGCTCAACTTTCACCATGGGGTAGAATGATGAGAGCTATTAGAGACAATGAAACAGCAGCTAATGCTATGGGTAAAGATGTAGTAAAACAACATTTAATTATTTTTGTTATTGGAGCAGGAATTGTAGGTGTCGCAGGAGCAATGCTTGTCACATTAGATGGTTTGTTTACTCCATCTGGATACAGGCCACTTCGATTTACTTTTATAATATGGATTATGGTAATTGTAGGAGGTAGTGGAAATAATTTAGGTGCAATATTTGGTGGTTTTGTAATTTGGTTTGCTTGGATTGAAGCAGCACCTCTTACAACATTTATTATTAATCAACTTACTCAAGGTTTAGAACCAACTAATGCATTAAAGGTACACTTACTTTATAGCGTTCCTTATTTTAGATACTTATTTATGGGCTTGATTTTGTTATTAATTTTACGTTACCGTCCAAAAGGTATAATTCCTGAGAGGGTTAGACACTCATAAAAAAAACCCCGGCTTAACCGGGGCTTTTAAAAAATTATTTAATAAGTATTAAAGAGCGCCAACAGTAACGAATTGACCGCCACTAACTTCTAACTCTTTAAATGCACCAGCTGCATCACCAAACGCATTAAATTCTACGTCCGTTGCACCTTGGTAGTCAATATCTTTACCAGCAGCTAACATTTGTAAGCCATATGATAATTGACCAGGATTAATTACGATACCTGGAGCATTAGATACTTTACTAATATTGTTTAAGATTGATTGCTTGTCAGCAGATCCACCAGCCTGAATTGCAAGTGCAATAATTGCTGCAGCGTCATAAGACTCTCCAACATATGGAGCACTTCCATCCATACCATTAGCAGCTGCTAATTCACCAAACTTTGCTGAGCCTTTAGAAATTGCACCTGGCATTGAACCAAATGAACCTTCTAAATCTGCACCGATGTTATCAACGATTGATTGACCGATCATACCATCTGATAGAACAAATAAATCAAACGCACCTGAGTCTAAAGATGCTTCGATCATTCCTTTTCCACCATCATCGATATAACCAATAACTAGAAGAGCATCACCACCAGCTGATGCAAGAACACCAACTTCTGAAGAATAATCAGCTTTACCGTCTTCATGAGAAGCAGAAGCTGTTATAGTTCCTCCACCTGAGGCGAATGATTTTTCAAACACTTCAGCTAGACCTTTTCCGTAGTCATTGTTTGTATAAGTAACAGCAATACTTTCAATTCCTCTACTAAGAGCAAGTTTAGCAAGTACTTGTCCACCTTTTGCATCTGATGGAGCTGTACGCCAAAACGTTCCATTATCTGGAACACTACTTAGACCAGGAGATGTTGCTGAAGGTGATACCATGATCAAACCATTTGGCACAGCAACGTTAGCATTAATTGCTCCTGTTACACCTGAACAGTCAGCACCCATTATTGCAGTTACACCATCAGCCACTAAACCTTCAGCAGCTGCTGTAGCAGCAGCAGAGTCAACACATGTTGAGTCAGCTTCTAGAATAGTAATTGATTCACCACCTAATAGGTTTCCAGAGTTTGATGCTTCATCGAATGCCATTCTAGCACCATCTCTCATAGCAGGAGTTAAAGATTCAATTGGTCCTGTAAAACCAAGTATAATTCCTACCTTAATTTCTGCTAGTGAAGCAGTCGATATAGTCGACAAACTTACAATAACAGCTAGAAGTAATTTTTTCATATTTCCTCCAAAAAAGTATACTTTTAATAATTTCACTCATATACTAGTTACAAAAATCAATCATGCAGTTTTTTTAAAAAAAAAGGTTAAAAAACCAACAAAAACCATAAATTGACTTCATTTGTCACAGAAGATATGAGGTCAGTTATGACTATTGGCGTAATTGGTGGTGGAGTTTGGGGGAGTGCCCTTGCAAGGATTTTAAGTAAAAATAAGGTATTAATTTACGCAAGAGATGAAAATATTGTCAAATCAATTAACGATCATAAATTAAATCCTAAACTTAAATATTCTTCATTCAATGAGAATGTTTCAGCTACATCATCTTTAAAAGAATTAAAAAGTTCTAACTACTTATTTATTGCCTTACCTGCTCAAAAGATGAGAGAAGTGGTGTCACAAACACAATTTCATAATAAAAAACACAACGTTGTTATTTGTTCTAAGGGAATAGAAATATCATCATCAAAATTTCTAACAGAAGTTATAGATGAATTGATGCCTTCTAAAAGTGTAAGTATTTTATCGGGGCCTTCTTTTTCAAATGAAGTTGCTCAAAATCTTCCTACGGCCGTAACCCTAGCAACAAAAGATAAATCAAATTTTGAAAATATTTCTAAATTAATAACAAATAAGGAATTTAGGGTTTATTATACAAATGATTTAGTAGGCGCTCAAATTGGTGGTGCTTTAAAAAATATTTATGCAATTGCAGCCGGTATCTCTCAAGGTCTAAATTTAGGTGAAAATGCTAAAAGTGCACTCATCTCGAGGTCATTTGCTGAAATAACAAGATTTGCAGAAATCTTTGATGCTAATAAAAATACTTTATTTGGATTATCAGGACTAGGAGATTTAATACTAACTTGCAGCTCTGAAAGCTCAAGAAACACTAAATTTGGTATCAAAATTGTATCTTCAAAAATTGAAAATTATTCAGATTTATTAAAATCTCAAGAAGTAACAGAGGGTTATTATACCGTTGAAGCGGTATTTAATATTTCTCAAAAATATAAAATAGATATGCCAATTATGGAGTCAGTATATAATATACTATATAAAAGATATGATTTGAAAGATGAATTAATAAAGTTATTAAATCGTCCATTAAAAGAAGAAGTAATATAAAATTTATGACTGGTAAAATATACTTTGACCTCGATACAAGTTGGGTAAATAATATAAAAATTAATTTAAGTGCTGTTGAACGTCGTACAGCAACTTTAACCAAAAGAAGAACAGTAAAAAAAGAGTATCAAGTTGCTTGGCTTTTAAAAGCAATAACACTCATAGACTTAACTACTTTAAGTGGTGATGATACTTTTGGAAAAGTTGAAAGACTATGTAATAAAGCTCTTAATCCTATTGATAATGATATTTTGAGTGAACTTGGACTTAGTACTAATGAGATTAGGGTTGGAGCTGTTTGTGTATATCATCATCTTATCAAAGATTGCAAAAATCTCGTACATAATCAATTGCCTATCGCGGCGGTTTCAACTGGTTTTCCAGCGGGATTATCTTCTTTTGGCACTAGAAAAAAAGAAATTAGTGACTCCATAAGAGATGGAGCAAATGAAATAGATATAGTAATTAATCGTGGATTTGTTCTTCAGAATAATTGGATTAAATTATACGATGAGGTTAAAGAATTTAAAAAAACAGCAGGTAATACAAAAGTTAAGGCAATTTTAGGTGTTGGTGACTTAGAAACGTTGCGTAATGTTGCAAAAGCATCTCTTGTTTGTATGATGGCAGGTGCTGATTTTATCAAAACATCAACAGGCAAAGAAAATGTTAATGCTAATTTAAACAATAGTCTTGTGATGCTTAGAATGATTAGAGATTTTTACAATAAAACAGGAAAAAAAATTGGCTTTAAACCTGCTGGAGGAATATCAACATCAAAATCTGTTTTAGAATTTTTAATATTAGTTGCTGAAGAGCTTGGTTTTGAATGGATAAACCCTAAATTATTGCGAATTGGCGCTTCTAGTTTATTAATTGATATTGAAAGACAATTATATCATTACACAAGTGGACGATATGCAAATAAAGAAAAGTTAGCTCTAGGTTAATATGGATAAAATCATTAAAAATTTCAAGAATATTTCTTATGGTCCTGCACCTGAAGATAGTGCTGAAGTTTATACATGGATAAGTAAATTAAGTAGTCCTAATAAAATTTTTATTAATAATAAATTTGTTAAGTCTTCAGGAGGTAAAAAACTAAATATAATAAATCCAAGTAATAAAAAAAACATTGGGAAATTATCAGTTTCATCAAAAAAAGATGTTGATTTAGCAGTAAAAGCTGCAAAAAAAGCATTTCCGAAATGGTCAAAATTATCACCATTCGAGCGTTCTAAATACTTATATGCTCTAGCAAGAATGATACAAAAAAATTCTAGATTCTTGTCTGTTCTAGAAACTATTGATAATGGAAAACCAATAAGAGAGACAAGAGATATAGATATTCCTTTAGTAGCAAGGCATTTTTATTATCATGCTGGTTGGGCTGCAAAAGATATAAGTTCTAAAAATAAACCGATAGGTGTTGTTGGGCAGATAATTCCATGGAATTTTCCATTACTCATGTTAGCATGGAAGGTTGCACCTGCTCTAGCAACTGGAAACACTGTTGTTTTAAAACCAGCTGAATACACTTCTCTTACTGCTCTATTTTTTGCAGAACTATGCCAAAAAGCAAATATTCCTGAAGGTGTTGTAAATATAATCACCGGAGATGGATCTACAGGTCAACATATTACAAATCATAAGGATATAAAAAAAATAGCTTTTACTGGTTCAACAGAAGTAGGTAAAAAAATCATTCAACACAACCCAAATCCAGATAGAAAATTAACAATGGAGTTAGGAGGTAAATCACCCTTTATTGTTTTTGAAGATGCAGACTTAGATAGTGCAGTTGAGGGTATTGTTGATGCTATTTGGTTTAATCAAGGACAAGTTTGTTGTGCTGGATCAAGACTATTAATTCAAGAAAGTATTGAAAAATCTTTTATTAAAAAACTAAAAAAAAGAATGGAAAAACTTAGAGTTGGTAATCCTCTTGATAAATCTATTGATATTGGTGCTATTGTAGCTCCAACACAACTTCAACAAATTAATCAATTAGTAAAAAAAGCTGAAAAGGAAGGTAACAAACTTTGGCAACCATCATGGTCCTGCCCAACAGATGGATTATTTTATCCACCTTCTTTATTTACAAATGTAACACCTGCTTCTTTCATTGCTCAAGTTGAAATTTTTGGTCCTGTACTAACAAGTCTTTCATTTAGAACGCCAAGTGAAGCTGTAGCAGTTGCAAACAATACACCTTATGGACTTGCTGCAAGTATTTGGTCTGAAAATATTAATTTAGCGTTAGATATAGCACCAAAAATCAAGGCTGGTGTTATTTGGATCAATTCAACTAATCTTTTTGACGCTTCATGTGGTTTTGGTGGTTACAAGGAAAGTGGTTTTGGAAGAGAGGGTGGCTCGGAAGGTATTAGAGCATATACTAACTTTGAACTTCCTATTTTAAAAAATAAAAGAAAAATCTCTAATAAAAATAATACCAAGAACAGTTTAATTGATAAGACACCAAAGCTATATATTGGTGGAAAACAAAAAAGACCTGATAGTGGTTATTCATTTTCAATTTATGATCATAAAAATAAATTTATTTGTGATATTCCAAATGCAAACAGAAAAGATGTAAGGGACTGTGTTGAAATTGCATCTAAAGTTAAAAACAAACAATTAAGTAATTTTAATAGATCTCAAATCCTATTTTACTTAGCAGAAAATCTACAGGACAATGAAAAAAATTTTATTGAATTATTATCATCATTAATAGGCTTAGAAAAACAAGAAGCCTCAAAAGAATTTAATAATTCAAAAGAACGAATTTTCTATTATGCTTCTATGGCTGATAAATTTGAAGGACATATTCATAATCCTCCTATAAGAGGATTAACACTTGCTGTTAAAGAACCAATTGGTGTTCTAGCTTCAATTCTTAATGATCAATTTCCTCTCTTAAGTTTAGTAACAGTTTTAGCTTCAAATTTTGCAGCGGGAAATGCAAATATTATTTTACCAGGTGAAAAAACTTCATTGATAGCTGCAGAGATGTACAAATTATTAGATACGTCTGATATACCTGCGGGTTATATAAATTTTTTAACAACAAAACAAAATAATTTAAATAAAATATTATCAGAACATGAAAATATTGATGGTATATGGTTGTTTAGTGAGGATAATAAAGATAGAAAACTAGTTATAAATAATTCTGTCTCAAATCTTAAAAGATACTGGTGTCCAAAATCAAAAAATATAAATTGGTTAAATAATGAAGAGACTTTTTTGAATGAATTTCTTCATGAAAGTACCCAAATAAAAAATATTTGGATACCTTACGGTGAGTAATGTGTTATAATTTTCCTTCAAAAAGGAGTTAAATTATGTTGATCAATGTAAACCCTCTTATAAGTCCCGAAATATTACAGCTTATAAGATCTATGGGACATGGAGATAAATTTGTACTAAGTGATGCAAATTTTCCATCCTATTCACATGCAAATAAACTTTTTCGAATGGATGGTTTAAATATATCACAAGCAGCTGAAGCCTTACTTAGTCATTTTCCTCTAGATAGTTTTATTCCACACCCAGTAGAAAGAATGGAAATTGATGGAAAACCTGATGAAATCAATGAAGTACATCAAGATCTTATAGATACTGTTAAAAAGGTTTCTGGTGATAATTGGAAAGTTGGATCTGTAGAGCGTCAAAAATTTTATGTTGAAGCTAAAAAAGCAATGGCTGTAATCACTACAAGTGATACAAGACCATATGGCTGTTTTATGTTCACAAAAGGTGTTTTAAAGCCTGATGGATCTGTTTGGATTATTTAGTTGATTAAGTGAAAAATATATTAAGTTCTGAACAAATTGCTTTAGGTATAAGACGTAGAGTTTTCGAACATTGTATAAAAAACAATGGTGCTTACCTCAGTCAGGCTTGTTCATCTGCAGAACAATTAGCTTGGTTATACAATGAGGCTTTACATTTAGGTGACTCAATTGCACCAAGTATACCAGATGAATTCCAAGGTGTTCCAAGTGTATCGAATAAAAATTACAAAACAGGTGCTGGTTATAATGGTCCTAATACCAAAGATTATGATAGATTAATTTTTGCACCAGCACATTATGCATTGGTAGCTTATGCAACATTAATTGAAGTTGGACGGATGTCTGATGAAGGTCTATCAATGTTTAATAAAGATGGATCATCAGTAGAAATAATTGGAGCAGAACATTCTCCAGGTATGGAAATGCATAATGGCACATTAGGTATTGGCTTATCTACAGCTGCTGGAATTGCATATGGTAGAAAGCTAAATAATGAAAAAGGTGAAACTTGCGTCTTTATGTCGGATGGTGAATTACAGGAAGGACAGATTTGGGAAGCAATTCAAGCTAGTGTTTACTACAAATTAGATAACTTATGGGCAATTATAGATGTAAATGAACAACAAGTAGATGGTGCTATGGCTGATGTTTTAGATATTGGCGATATTAATAAAAAAATTAATTCTTTTGGTGCAAAATGTATTGAAATTGATGGCCACGATATTGATGCAATGAGACAGGCAAAAAATGAAAAACATGATGGTAGGCCATTAATAATACTTGCAAGAACTTCGCCATATAAAGGAATGGATTTTTTAAAAACTAGATTTCCTAGACTTCATTATGTAAGATTTAAATCCGAAGATGAAAGAAACAAAATGAATAAAGAAATTTCTAAAGAATTAGGAATAGATCCAATTATTTATTAATTATGACTGAAATAGTTAATAAACCCTATGGAGCATCCTTTAAAAAGTATGCATCTCAAAATAAAAATATTTTATGTTTATCTGGAGATCTTACTTCTTCTTGTGAAGTCGACATCTTTAGAGATGAGTATCCAAAACAGTTTGTTTCTATGGGAATGGCAGAACAAAATATGATGAGTTTTGCCGGTGGTTTGGCTATGAGTGGTTTCACCCCATTCATACATACATTTGGAGTATTTGCTTATAGAAGACCGTATGATCAATTATTAGCTTCAATTGCTTATCCTAGAAGAAGAGTTCGTATAATGGGATTTTTACCAGGTATTACAACACCAGCAGGTATGACTCATCAGGCGATTGAAGATATTGCAGTTATGAGAACAATACCAAACATGACAGTTATTGAAACAGGTGATGCAACTGAGGTTGAAAGTATATGTGAGCAAGCAGACAGTGTTGATGGACCAGTGTATTGCAGAATACTTAGGGGAGGCGTGCCAAGATTATTTGATAGTCCATTAAAAATAGGTCAAATACGAATTTTAAATTCTGGATCGGATATCTTACTTATTACATCAGGTATTTGTACAGAAGAAGCACTACGAGCAAGAGCTTCCTTAATAAACCAAGGTATTTCCATTTTACATTTACATATTCATACTTTTAAACCTTTCAACGAAGATAAAATTTTAGATTTAATTTCAAACATCAAACTTGGAGTAATTACAATGGAAAACCATTTAGTAAATGGTGGTCTTGGGACAACAATTGCAGAAATAATATCAAAGCATGGTTTATCAAAAAAATTAATAAAATTAGGCCTACAAGATACATTTGCTCATGGTGGATCTAAGCAATATTTAACAAAATACTATGGTTTTGATGCATATGCGTTGATTAATTCAATAGAAAAATTTATAGGACAAAAATTAAATATTGAAGAACAAGATTTAGAGAAAGTACGTATTGAAAATGTTCATTCTCTCTCTAAAGCTGAAGCTCTTTAAGTTATGAAGAAAAACTTTTATAAATTGTTTAAAACAAAGAAGCCCATTATTGCGATGGTTCACTTTCCTGCACTTCCAGGTTCTCCATTATATGATGAAAAAAAAGGTTTAGATTTTGTTTATCAATCTATTGAAAAAGATTTAATGAATTTACAAAAAGCTGGAGTTGATGCAGTTATGTTTGGAAATGAAAATGATCGTCCATACGAATTAAAAGTTAATAGTGCTACTTTATCAACTATGTCCTATATGATTGGAAAACTCTCAGAAAAAATTACTGTTCCATTTGGGGTAAATGTATTGTGGGATCCAATGAGTACAATCGCTCTAGCAGTTTCGACAAATGCTCAATTTGTTCGTGAAATATTTACTGGAACTTATGCCTCGGACATGGGTATTTGGAGCCCAAATGCTGGAGAAGCAATGCGATATAGAAACTCTCTTGGTAGAAAAGATATTCAAATGTACTATAATATTTCTGCTGAATTTGCTTATTCAATGGACAGAAGGACAATATCAGAAAGAGCTGAGAGTACAGTATTTTCTTCAATACCTGATGCTGTTTTAGTATCTGGTCAAATTACAGGCCAATCAGCGAAACTAGAAGAAATTAAAGAAGTTAGTAAAATAATTCCAAAAACTCCAGTACTAGCAAACACTGGAGTAAATTTAAATAATGTTGAGGAAATTCTTAGAATAACAGATGGTGTGATTATAGGTTCCTCATTAAAAATAAATGGTGATACTTGGAAAAATGTAGATTTTAATAGAGCAAAAAAATTTATGACAAAAGTAAAATCTCTTAGAAAAAATGCCTAGTAAAAAAGAAATAGACTCTATCAATACTACATTAGAGGAATTAGTTTTGATTTCTGGTTTATCTGGATATGAAAATAATGTTAGATCATACTTAATAAAAAAATTAAAAACTAAATCACTTAAATCAACTACTGATATTTTAGGTAATTTAATTTGTACTCTAAAAGGAGATGACAATCTGCCTTCAGTTATTCTTTTTGCTCATATGGACCAAATTGGATTTATAGTAAAAAAAATTGAAGATAACGGTTTTATTCGTGTTGAAAGACTAGGAGGTATACCTGAAAAAGCCATTGCTTCTCAGGATATTGTAATCGTTAATAACAAAAATGAATTAATTAAAGGCATTATTGGAAATAAGTCTCATCATGCAACTCTTCAAGATGAAAAATATACTGTCACTCCAATTAAAAACATTTACATCGATGCAGGTTTTAAAAATAAAAGAGATGTTATAAAAAGTGGCATCAATATTGGAAGTCCTGTTACTTATGCTCCATATTATAAAACTCTATCTAATAATAATGTATGCGGTTCTTCTATTGATGATAGAGCAGGTTGTGCAGTTATTTTAGATGTTGCTAGTTCATTAACAAAAATTAAGAAAAGACCTACTGTTCATGTTGTTTTTTCTGTTCAAGAAGAGTTTAATTTAAGAGGAATTTTACCTGTAATTAATTCATTAAAACCAGATATTGCTATTCAGGTCGATTTAACACTAACATCTGATACTCCAGATATGAATAATTCGAGTGATATTCTTCTTGGTAGAGGACCATGTTTTAGCTTATTTTCTTTTCATGGAAGAGGAACATTAAACGGAGTTATACCTCATCCATCGATAGTAGAAATTTTTGAAAAAGCAGCTAAAACAAAAAAAATTAACTTACAACGAAGTGTAGCTTCAGGAATTTTAACAGATGCATCCTATGTTCAGTTTGCTAATAATGGTATAGCAACTATAGATATAGGTTTTCCTATGCGTTATTCACATTCCTCAAGAGAAGTATGCAATTTAGATGATCTTATTAATTTAAAAAATCTTATCTTAGGTGCTATAGGTAAAATTGATAATAAATTAAAACTAATAAGATAATTGATGTCTGAAAAGCTCTTTATTGGTATTGATGTAGGTACCTACGAAACAAAAGGTGTACTGGTTAACCTTTCAGGTGATATTATTCATCAAGCTTCAAGAAAACACGAAATGATTGTTCCTCAAAGTGGTTGGGCAGAACATAGACCAAATGAGGATTGGTGGGGTGATTTTAAATATGTTTCAAAAAAACTAATCAATGAATCTAAATGTAATCCAAAAAGTATTTCGGCAGTATCTGCAAGTACGATTGGTCCTTGCATGCTCCCTTTAGATAATGAAGGAAATCCATTGATGAATGGTGTGTTATACGGCGTAGATACACGAGCATATAAAGAAATTGATTATTTAAATTCTTCTATTGGTGAAGAAAAAATAATGCAGTTTAATGGAAATGTACTTACTTCTCAGCAAGTTGGCCCTAAGATATTATGGTTAAAGAATAATAGGCCAGATATATATTCAAAAACTTCCAAGATAGTTAATGGTACTGGTTTTATTAATTTTAAATTAACTGGAAATTACACAATAGATCATTTTTCTGCAGCTTTCATGAGTCCACTTTATGACATAAATAAACAAAATTGGAGTAATGAACTTAATGATGGAATCATAGAATTAGAAAAGTTACCTAATTTAGTTTGGACAAACGAAATAGTTGGTAAGATTACAAAAGTAGCATCAGATGAAACAGGTTTAGCTGAAGGCACTATTGTAACATCAGGAACTATTGATGCGGCAGCTGAAGCAATTAGTGTAGGCGTTATTGGTCCAAAAGATATGATGATGATGTATGGATCGACAATGTTTTACATATTAGTTACAGATAAAATTCTATCAGACAAAAGGTTATGGTATTCACCTTGGCTTTTTGAAGGCGAACATTCTTCTATGGGCGGGCTCGCAACTAGTGGAACATTAACTCATTGGTTCAAAAATAACTTTGCAAAAGAAATAACTAGTGATGACGTATTTATAAAACTTGCAAAGGAAGCTGAGAATTCTCCACCTGGATCAAAAGGAATAATATTTCTACCATATTTTTCTGGTGAAAGAACACCTATTCACGACACAAATGCAAAAGGTACTTTTTTTGGTTTAGATTTAACACATCAAAGATCAGATATGTATAGATCTATATTTGAGGGGATTTCCTATGGAACTAACCATGTTGTTGAAGTTTTTAAGGAATTAAATGCGACACCTGAAAAAATATATAGTGTAGGTGGGGGAACAAAAAATTCAATTTGGTCACAAACAACATCTGATGTTAGTGGATTAAATCAAATAATAAGAAAAAAAACTATCGGTGCCTCTTACGGAGATGCTTTTCTTTCTGCTTGTAGTATCGGTGAATTAAAAAAAGAGGATATAAATAAATGGAATGAGCTAGAAAATGAAATTATTGCAGACTCAAAAAATAATGAAATTTACAGTAAAGGTTATCAGTTGTTTAGAGATCTTTATGAAAATACAAAAGATTTAATGAAAAAAATAGATAGTTAACCTTTAATAGCCCCAGCAGCCATTCCTTTCACAATATATCTTTCCAAGAAAATAGCTGCTACAATCAAAGGAAAACATAAAGCGAGAGATATTGCAGCCATATTCCACCATTTAATACTTTGGGAAGATATTTGAGATGCTACCATTACAGGCATTGTTTTAGCATCTGTGCTTGTTATTAGTGCTGCTAAAAAATATTCATTCCAGCATAATATTAAACATAAAATAAATGCACTTGCTATACCGGGTAATACAATTGGCAACACAATTTTAAAAAAACTACCCCAAACTGTAGCTCCATCAACTAAGGCAGCTTCTTCAAGTTCTATTGGCACTGCATTAAATTGATCTCTCATTATCCAAATTACAATTGGAAGAACAGTTAACGTATAAATTAAAATCATTCCAATATGTGTGTCGAGTAAATTAAGTTCTCTGTATAGAACTAATACAGGTAGAGCGAGAACAACAGGTGGTAAAATTAATTGAGATAGAAAGAAAAATGATATGTCAGGATTTCGCATAAATCCAAATTTATAATTAAATCTGCTTAGTCCGTAAGCTGCAAAAGATCCCATTATTACCGCTAATCCAGATGCACATGAAGAAATAAGAGCGGTGTTAAAAAAACGAGCTAAAAATTCTTCCCTTGGATTAGACTCAGTAAAAATAGTATCTGGTGAAAGTCCAAGATTTTTCCATCCTTTCCAGGAAGGCTCAAAATCAAGCCAAGGTATTAGTAAGCCCTGAGTTACACTTGCGGCAGTTTTAAAAGAGGTAGTTGCTGTCCAATAAATTGGAAATAGACAAATGAATGTCCAAATTAAAAGAATGCCATATATAAAAATTTTTTCAGTTATATTATTCTTCATTATGCTGCCCTCTGTAACCAACGATTAACAAAACGTATTAGAACAGTCATAAAAATAATGATTAAGATTAAATATACAAATGAAAGTAATGTGCCATACCCTACATTAGATCTATCACGATATTCTCTTACAATAAAACTCGTAACACTATCTGTCGCACCACCAGGACCACCAGCTGTTACAATAATAATAATATCTGCTAACTTAAGCTTAAAGATTATTCTTATTACTAGTGTTGTCAAAGATACTGGAAGCATTATTGGAAAAATAATATTTTTAAACATTGTCCATTTATTTGCTCCATCAACTTTAGCTGCTTCCAAAACTTCTTTAGGCAATGCTTGTAATCCAGCTAGAAGCATAATTATCATTAGAGGAATAAAAGTCCATGCATCCATACACATCATTGTTAGTCTTGCTATTTCAGGACTACTAAAAAAAGTTGGTGTTTCCCATCCTAGCCATCTAGCAAAATTAGCTACAGGACCAAATCTTTGCTCTAACATTGATTTTCCAACCATCCAGCTAACAGCTACAGGACTAAGCATAAGTGGTATTAAAAAAACAACTCTAAAAAACTTCCTACCTTTGATTTGCGAATTTAAAAGTAAAGCAAGGAGAAAAGCTATGGCAAATTCAACAAGAACTGCGAGTATATAGAAAATCATATTTTTGAGAGAATTCAAATAATAAGGATCAGAAATCATCTGATAAAAGTTATCTAGACCATTAAATCTTCTTCCATCTAATGAACTTAGATTCCAGTCAGTAAAAGAAATGTATAATCCAAATAACATTGGAAAAATAACAATTGAAATAATAAACATTACAGCTGGAAATATAAAAAGGTTTCTTTTTCCTTTCTCTCCATAAATTAAGACTCTTGAATAACCTATTGCAATTGCCCATAGAATATAGGCATAAAGCAAAGGTCTCCAATTGCTAAAACCAAAATTAATTTTTTCTAGATTGTATAAAATTTGTATAATGCCAATAAAAGACATTAAAATAAATGAAGACCATACTAAAATTTTTCCCAATCTTTTAGTTTTTGGACTAATATATGAAGGAGATACAACGTATAATGGATCTCGTTCCATTCTATTAATTTCATTCATAATTTTAGAGCAGTATAAAGAAAAACTAGCGACTAATAAATAGTCGCTAGTATAAATAATTAACTACATACCTAAAGAAGCTTTATAAAGCTTAATTTGGTTTTCTCTGCCAATTTGGTCTGTAATTTTATCCCACGCTGCAGCAATATTGTCTGCACCTGTTTGAGCATCGTATTGACCAGCATAAATTTTTGATAATTCATCCTCTGCAATACTGTAGTATTGGAAGATACCTGGAATACGCGGCTCAATTGCAGCGTTTGGATGGTTATAAGAATCAGCCTCAGAAGCAAGATAATCAGAAGCAAATGCTTCTGTATAGCCAGCACCAGTCCATTCATCAATATTGAAGTGACTGTTTCTATAAGGTTGGAAACCTGAAGGATACATTGACATCCACAATGATAGATCTTTACCTCCGATATGAGAACAAGCAGACCAAGCAGCTTTATTTTTAGCTGAGTCATCATCTACAGTTTTCATACAGTAAAGCCCCCAACCTATGTAAGCCATGTTAGGCGCATAGTTAGGGCCACTTGATAAAGTTTCCCATTTACCAGTTTGCCAGTTGTATACATCGTCTGAACCAGGTAATATATCAAAGCCTACATTGCCTTGTATCAATGATTCATCTGAAGTATTTGCATTGGATCCAACATCTCCCCACCAAGCACACATTGATCCTGTGCCTGCTAAGAATTGACTAAATCCAGTAACACCTGGATCAGCATTTATTTGATCAGGTGGCTGACAATCTCCTCTATCAAGAACATCTTGAATTGCTCTTACCCAAGCTGGATTGTTTACCATAGGCTTCATAGTATCAGGCTCAAATAAAAAGGCAGGACTACTTGGATGTTTTCCATAGGCAGTTGCAATACTACCTAAGTAATAAAAAGCAAATCCACCCCAACCTTTTTGAACATCTAGATATCCATAAGCAGGGAAACCTGCATGTTTCTTTCCTCTTAAGAATTTAGAAACCTCAGTTACTTTCTGCCATGTAGTTGGAACTTCCCAATTACCTTCATGACCTTCATCTTTCCAAGCTTTTGCTAAATCCTCATTTTCGAAATAGTCAGTTCTATAATTGAAGTTATGACAATCGCCATCTATTGAAATTCGGTAAGTTTTACCTTCCCAAGTTCCAACAGGAGCTTGCAAATAGCCAACATAGTCTGCTAAATCAATCTGATCTGCTACCCAACCTGGCATTTCTGAGAGTAATTTCTTACCACAAAGATCTCCCTCATAAGGAGCACCAGATTGAACAATATCAAAATCAACAGTACCTGTTGCAATTGATTGTTGAAGTCTAGCGTTGTAATCAGCTTGAGCTAAGTCAATCCAGTTTATTTTTGCACCTGTATATTTTTCCCAAGGCTTCAAGAAGCCTCTGTGAAGCATATTATGAAGATTTAAACTATCTAAACCTAAGAAGTTTAATTCAACTCCTTTAAATTCACCTTCTTTAACTCTTTCTTTAGTTGGTCCAAGGCACATTTCGCCAACTTTTTGCCAATCAGCATCACCTGGGGAACCTGCACCAACGCCAGGAATTTGAAGAATAGCTTTTCTAAGCTCTGAATGACCATCAGCAAATGCACTTGTTGCTATAGAGGATATACCTCCACTCATAGCAGCTATTGCTCCTGCAGATGCAGCTCCCTTTACAAAGCTACGTCTATTAATGGCATGCCTAGCAGCATATTCATATAATGATTTTTTCATTATTACCTCCAATGAAAATTATAATAATTAAGTTTTATAAATATAAGATTAGTAAGGCAACAAGAAAAACGCTAAAATGGAAAGGAATATTTTATAAAATCATGATTATAAATAAATTTGCTACTAGGCTTAATTCTTTCAAATCTAATTGGAAAAACCCAGAATTACCCTCAATACAAGACCTAATTAAGAGAGCATCAACTGTAAATGGTCTAACTCATATTGATTTAAATTTTCCTGATCATAGCAAACCAGATTTATCAGAAATTTCGAAGTTTACAAATGACTGTGGATTAAAAATTAATGGGCTAGCAATGAGATATTATACTAATCCAGCCTTTAAACTTGGCGCTTTCACCAATCCCGATAGTAAAGTTAGACAAGAAGCAATTGAACTAACAAAAAGAGCAATAGATGCACTTAACGAAATAAATATTAACTTATTAACAATATGGCTTGGTCAAGATGGATTTGATTATGGTTTTCAAGTTGATTACAAAAAAATATGGGACGATGAAATTAATGCAATTAAAGAAATTGCAGAATATGATAAAAATTGTCTAATTAGTATTGAGTACAAGCCTAATGAGCCAAGGTCTTATTCTTTATTGTCTAATTTAGGAACAACTCTTCTTGCTATAAAAGAAATACATTTGAATAATATTGGAGTGACAATAGATTTTGCTCACATACTGTATTCAAATGAACAACCTGCATTGGTCGCAGCTTTAATAGATAAACATTCAAAGATACTAGGATTGCACTTAAATGATGGTTATGGAAAAAGAGATGATGGATTAATGGTTGGTTCCGTCCACCAACTTGCCACTATCGAGCTTCTTTATCATATTTCTAAATCAAATTATAATGGTCCAATTTATTTTGATACATTTCCTGATACTACGAACATGGACCCAGTAAAAGAATGTGAACTCAATATTGAGACCGTAAAAAAACAATTTAAAGTAGTTGATAAATTATTATTAAATAATGAATTAACAACAGCTATTGAAAATCAAGACTCTATCACTTCACACAAGATATTTAATAGCATTTTATATCCATAAGATGACTTCGAAGACCATTCTTGTATTAGGTAGTCTTCATTATGATCTTTATATTGAGTCAATAAAAATACCTAGAGTGGGAGAGACTGTCCTCGGAAAAAAATGGTATCCTAAATTGGGGGGTAAAGGAGCAAATCAAGCAGTAGCATTGTCTCGAGAAAATATTAATGTGAAATTTGTTAGTGCTATTGGCAACGATGATTTTGCTAAATACTTAATTAATCAATTAAAAAAAAATAATTTATCAGATCAATATTTAACAAAAATAATTGGAACTTCTGGAATGAGTGTGGCTATTTCTAATGACAAAGGAAATTATAGTGCAGTTGTAATTTCTGGAGTAAATTTAGACATTCCTAAAAATATATTAGGAGATGATAACATATGGAAAAATTGCTCATTTCTAATGATTCAAAATGAAATTAAAGAAGAAATAAATATTAATGCAGCATTACAAGCAAAAAAAAGAAATATTAGAGTTTTTTTAAACGCTGCACCTGCAAAAAAAATCAATAATCAACTTTTTGATCTTATAGACATATTACTTATTAATGAAATTGAGTCTCAACAACTTTTGGGCACGTCAAGCATAGATTTCAAAAAACAGGCAGAAGAATTATCAAATTTTGTACCTAAGATAATTATAACATTAGGCGACAAAGGTGTTGTTTATTGTGAAAAAAATAAAAAAGCTAAACATATTAATGCACGCCCAGTAGATGTAAAAAGCGCACATGGAGCAGGTGATTATTTTGCTGGAAAATTTATTTATAATTTTATGGAAACCAATAACTTTGATGACTCAATTAAAATTGCTAACAAGAAAACATCTGAATTTATATCTTCTTAATCAAAATTAATGTTTACCATTTAAATATTTATATTAGGATACTTTTAATGAATAAATTATCAATACTAGGCATATTTGTGGCCGACCTAGCTTTTTATGGAAAAATTCCTAAAGTGGGAGAGACAATTTTGGGTGAAGATTTTATTGTTGGTCCTGGAGGTAAGGGTTCTAAT
>CABYIF010000021.1 GCA_902518985.1 uncultured Alphaproteobacteria bacterium
TTTGAAAGTAGCTGATAAGTCAAATATTAAATTTATTAATAAATCTAAAATATCTCCTGGTAATTTAAAAAAACACTACGCAACAAAAAAAAATATAAGAATTAATGTTAAAAAAGTTAGAAATGATGAAGGTTTAATTAATTTTGGTAAGAATGATTTAAAATCAAAAATAATTAACTTAAACTTAAGTAAAAAAGGAAATTTGAAAGAAGCCAGTAGAAATCTATTTCATTTTTTACATAAATTAGATCAAAGTGAATGTAAGAAAATAGCTATTGCGCCAATTCCAAATTTTGATCTTGGCTTAACAATAAATGATAGAATTATAAGAGCGAGTAAAAAATAAATTTATAATCTATTTAAGAAATCGATAGCTCTATAATAAATTATAGCTGAAGAATAAATTGGCCTTCTTAAAATATTTCCACCAGGAATTTTTAAATGTTTGATTTGATTAAACATATCAAAACGATTAGATTTATCTAATATTTTTTCTGAGATTAGTTTTCCAGCCATAACGCTCATTGCTAACCCATGTCCAGAATATGCATGAGAATAAATAAGTTTTTGACTCATTAAATAACCTAAAATTGGAAGTCTATTAACCGATATTGCTAATGTACCACCCCAAGAAAATTCTATCTTATATCTTTTGATCTCTGGGAATACTTTATGCATCCTTTTTGCCACAAAATTTTTAGCATCTTTTACAAATTTTGATGTAATTGTTTCTGGTCCTCCAAATAACAATCTATAATCTTCAGAAAACCTGTAATAATCTATCATAAATCTTGAATCAATTACTCCACAATTTCTTTTTATAAGTTGTTTAGCTAAAGTTTTGCCAATAGGTTCTGTCGCGATTATATAATTGTTTATTGGCATAAAAAAATCTCTAGTAGATCCTAAAAGATCATCAAGATATCCATTACAAGCTACAATAATTTTTTTTGACTTAATAATATAATTATTTGTGTGTATATGAACTTCAGAATGTTTATCTACAATTTTATCAACTGGTGAATTTTCAAAAATTTTAATATTATTCTCAATACATACTTCTGCTAAACCATAAGTTAATTTAAGGGGATTTAAATGGTAACTATCTTTAGACAAAATACCTGAGTAATATCTAGCGCTAGCAACCTCATCTTTTATATTTTTGTAGTCAAAATACTCATAATTAGAATAATCGTATTTTTTTTCCATATGATTCATTTCTTCTAGAAAATATTTGTAATCTTTTTTTGTATTACCAACATGCATAATGCCCTGTGTTAAAGCACAATCAATTTGATACTTTTTAATCAAATTAGTAACTGTCTGGACAGCTTCCAATCCAATATTCCAAAAAAATTTTGCTCTTTCAAAACCAAATTTTTTCTCTAAAAAAAATTGATCCTTACGCATACCTATGCCCAGTTGGCCTCCATTTCTCCCAGAAGCTCCTGCACCAACTTTATTTGCTTCAAGAATTGTTATTTTTAAACCATTATTAGCTAGATGTAGTGCTGATGATATACCTGTTAAACCAGCGCCAATAATACAAATATCAGTAGAGAAACTCTCTGTTATTTTGTTCTGATCTGGAAGTTTTTTTGCAGAATATTTATAAAAACTATCTTTTTCATTATCATGTTGCTTATAGGTTCTTTTTTTTGTAAAAATCATTTTCTATTCAATAATGGTTTAATAACAAATAGTAAACAAACACTCTCAATATGATTGAAAAATTTAAAACATGGCTAGATGATAATTCTATTACAGAAGTAGAGTGTTTAGTTCCTGACTTAGGTGGAATTGCAAGGGGAAAAATATTACCAACAAATAAATTTTTAAAAGGTTTAGAAGATGATAGTCATAGATTACCTCAATCAACCTTTATTCAAACAATTTCAGGAGATTATGCATATGAGGACTCCACAGGTACATTACCAAAAAGCATATATAATCCAACAGATGTTGATGTCATTTTAAAACCTGATTTTAACTCAATGAGAGTTGTGCCATGGTATGAAGATCCTACGGCACAAGTAATATGTGATACAATAAATCTTAACGGAGATGAAGTTATTAATTCAAGTAGAAATGCATTAAAAAATATACTTAAATTATATAAAAAAGAAAACTTGGTTCCAATTGTTTCTCCAGAATTAGAATTTTACCTTGTTAAACCTAATCCTGACTCTGATTATCCTCTTGAGGTGCCGGTAGGTCAATCGGGAAGACAGGAAACAGGTAAACAAGCTCTGGGAATTGATGCCGTAAATGAATTTGATAATCTATTTGAAGATTTGTACAACTATTGTGAGTCACAAAATATCGAGATTGATACTATCAATCATGAATCTGGTTCAGCTCAAATGGAAATTAATTTTCAACATGGTGATCCTTTAGAGTTAGCAGATCAAGTTTTTTTATTTAAGCGAACATTAAGGCAATCAGCACTTAAGCATAAACTTTATGCAACATTTATGGCCAAACCGATGGAACATCAACCTGGTAGTGCTATGCATATTCATCAATCAGTTTATGACAAAAAAAATAAAAATATTTTCTTTAATAAAAAATCTGGTTTATCAAAAAAAATGAAGAGCTATATTGGTGGTCTTCAAGAATACACACCTCGTTTAATGCCAATTTATGCACCTAATATAAATTCCTTTAGAAGATTATTTGCAACCTGGGGTACGCCAAAAAATGTTAAATGGGGTATTGGCAATAGAAGCTGTGGATTTAGGATACCTTCTATTGAAGAAAAAAATATGCGGATTGAAAATAGAATTCCTGGATCAGATACAAATCCATACTTAGTTTTTGCTGCTAATCTTGCCTCTGGATACCTAGGCATGAAAAATAATATTAAACCTTCCGCTGAAACAAAAGATAGTGCTTTCCAAGATAAATTTTCTAATTTGCCTAAAACTATTGATGAGTCTCTTTCACTGTTTGAAAATAATGAGGAAATTAAAACTATTTTTAATGATAAATTTATTAGGAGTATTGCGGCAATTAGACGAGTTGAGTATCAGGCATATTTATCAGTTATAAGTTCTTGGGAAAGAGAATATTTATTACTTAATGTTTAAATTTTTTATTAAAATAAAAATATATTATCCCAATTATTAACAAAGCCAGCATTAAAATTGCCGATAATGCATTAACTTCAGGGCTTAAGCCTAAACGAACCTTTGAGAAAACTACTATTGGCAGTGTATTTGCTCCTGGACCTGTAGTAAAACTTGCGACAACAAGATCATCTAGCGAAATTGTAAAAGCTAATAACCAACCAGCAATTATAGATGGTAATATTATCGGTAATGTTATCTTATAAAGCACCTCAGAATAATTATAACCAAGATCCATAGCAGCTTCTTCAATATTTTTATTAAAATCAGTTAATCTTGCTTGAATAATAATTGCTACAAAGGCAATACAAAAAGTTACGTGGGATATAAAAATAGTTAATTGACCTCTAGATGATGGAATTCCAACTAAATTATTTAAACTTATAAAAAAAAGCAGCATAGATAAGCCTAAAATCAATTCTGGTAGCACCAAAGGTGTTGAAGAAAGAAATATGTATAATGATTTAAAAGGAATTTTACTTATTCTTACAAGTGAGTATCCGATCATAACTCCTAAAATTGTAGCAAAAGTTGCAGACAAAGCTGCTATTTTAATACTAATAATAAATGCTTCTATAATTTGTTCATTTTTAAATAATTCATTGTACCATCTTAACGAAAATCCCTTCCAAACCATTACTCTCTTATTTTCATTAAATGAGTAAAAAATTAAAACTAAGATTGGAAAATATAAAAAAAATAAACCTAAAAATACAATAATACTTTTAATTATATTAGATTTCATTCTTTTCACTCCAACGTGAATAAATTATTTGAAAAATTATAATCGGCAAAACCAAAATAATAATTCCAGTAAAAGCTAAAGCGCTAGCTCCTGGCCAGTTTCTGTTAACAAAGAATTCCTCCCATAAAATTTTTCCATAATACAATCTATCACTACCACCTAACATTTCAGGTATGATAAATTCTCCAACAACAGGAATAAAAACTAATAATGATCCTGCAATAATTCCTGGAATAGATAATGGAAATATAACTTTAAAAAAAGTTCTAAAACGATTTAATCCCAAATCTTTTGATGCTTCAATTAAATTTAAATTAAACTTATTGAGATATCCGTAAAGTGGTAAAATCATCAATGGTAAATAAGTATATACAATTCCCATAATGACTGCATATTGGTTGTATAATAATTGAAGTGGTTCTGATGTTATGCCGAGGTTTATAAGTATTACATTTAAAATGCCATTATTCTGTAAGATTATTTTCCATGCATATACTCTTAGCAAGAAAGATGACCAAAAAGGAATGACTACTAAAACTAATAAAATATTTCTTAATCTTATATTTGAAGTAGCAATATAAAAAGCTAATGGGAAACCGATAAGTAAACAAAAAAAAGTAGATGTTAGAGCCAAAATTAATGAGTTTATAAACGATCCAATATAATAAAAATCACTAAATATATAAATGTAGTTTTCAAATGTAGTGTTAATTTTAAATCCATTATCAAAAAGAAAAATATCTTGATAAGGAGGCATCCCCCATTCAGATACTGATATTGATATCTTAAAAATTATAGCTAATGGGATAAAGAAAAATAAAACAAGCCAGAAATATGGAGTAAAAACAAAATATTTTTCAAAAAATTTATTTTTCAATTAATCCTCTAATATTTTTATTGATTCTTTTTCCCAACTACACATAACTTTTTCTCCAATTGGAAAGTTGTAATTTGAGTTGGAATTAAAATTCTGATCTAGAACTGAAATAATCTTATTGTTAATTTTAATTTCATAACGTGTAAAACTACCCAAATATGATTTTTCTAAAACTTCTCCACTAAAAGAATTAAATGGGTATATTTTAGAATTATTTATTGATTGAATTTTTATTTTCTCTGGTCTTAGTAAAATATTAGTTTTAGTATTTTTTAAATCTCTGCTTAAATAAAAATTTATGTCTAAATCATCAGAATAATAATTTTTGTCTTTTTGATAAATTTCAATAATATTTGCAATACCAATAAAATTAGCAGTATAAAGACTTTTAGGATTTTCATAAATTTCTTCAGGGGTTGAACATTCTAAAATAAGACCATTTTTCATAATTGCCATTCTATCTGACAAAGACATTGCTTCCTCTTGATCGTGTGTAACAAAAACGAAAGTAATTTGAAGTTTTTTTTGGAGAGCAGTTAACTCTAATTGTGTTTTTGATCTAAGTTTTTTGTCTAATGCTGCAAGAGGTTCATCTAATAATAATAATTTAGGTTTTTTTATTAAGCATCTACCAAGGGCAACTCTCTGTTGCTCTCCACCTGAAAGTTGCTTTGTTTTTCTATTTAATAAATCTTTAATAGATAAAAGTTCAGCAATATCTTTTACTTTAATTTCAATTTCCTTACTGGTAAAATTTTCTTTTATTCCAAAAGCTAAATTATTAAATACATTTAAATGAGGGAATAAAGCGTAAGATTGAAACATATAATTTAATGGCCTATTAAAAGGTTCGAGATTTGTTATATCAACTCCGTCGAGGATTACTCGGCCTGTATCTGGTTTCTCAAAGCCACCTAATATTCTTAATAATGTAGTTTTACCCGAACCAGATGATCCCAAAAGACCAAAAAATTCAGACTTTGAAATATTTAAATTAATGTTTTCTAAAACTTTGTTTTCTCCAAAAGATTTAGAAATATTTTCAATTACAAGGAAATTTTTATCCATTTTTAATCAGCACTAATATTAATATATTAGTGCTGAAATTATGTATATTTTTTAATTTGATTTAAATTTATTAAAATATTTACTAGATAACTGTGCTTTTTTAGGTGAATCAGCAGTATCAGCGAAAAGCATACCTAAAGTTGCTTCATCGGGATAAATAGCTGGATCTCCTAAAATTTCAGGATCAACAAATTCATTTGCAGCTTTGTTAGGATTTGAATACCAAACATAATTTGTAATATCAGCAGCAACTTGAGGACGCATAATATAGTTTATAAACTTGTGTGCGTTTAAAACATTTTTTGCATCAGCTGGAATTGCCATCATATCAAACCATATTACAGTTCCCTCAGAAGGAATAGAATACCAAACTGGCTCTATTTCTTCATAAGCAGCAATAAAGACATCACCAGACCACCCCATAGCTAGACAGATTTCACCGTTAGCAAGATCGTCTATATATTGAGAAGAATCAAAGTACCTTATAAAAGGTCTAATCTCCTGCAACATTGAAAGAGCAGCTTCATAGTCACTTTCATTTTCAGTATATGGGTCTTTACCTATATATTTTAGAGCAATTTCCATTACTTCAGATGGCGCATCTAAAATTGCTATGCCACAATCTTCATATTTAGATGCAATAGCTGGATCAAATAAAATACTCCAACTTGTAACTTCATCTTCATCAACCTTATCAGTATTGTAACCAATACCAGTTGTGCCATACATATAGTTTACAGAATATTGACCGCCTGGATCATGTGCATCAATTTTTGCAAGAACCTCAGGATCTAGATTTCCCAAGTTCGATAATTCTGATTTATCAAGTTTTTGAAAAACTCCAGCCTTGATTTGGTTTTCTAAAAAAGAACCTGAAGGCACGACTATATCATAACCAGAACCACCAGCTAAAAGTTTAGCTTCGAGAACTTCGTTTGAATCAAAAACATCGTAGGTCACATCAATGCCAAATTCATTTTCAAAATTTTCAATTGTATCTTCAGCAATATAATCAGACCAATTGTAAATAAATAATTCTTCTTTAGCCTGTGCTGAAAAAGAGATTAAAACTAATAGAGATATAAAATACTTCAACATTATTCCCCTCCTAAATACTAAAGATAATAAATAAAATATTTTAAAAATCGAGAATTTTTTTATATAGATCTGGTCTTCTATCTCTAAAGTTACCCCATAATTTTCTATATTCTTTTGAAATCGACAAATCTAAAGATGCAGATATTATGCCCTCATCTTTATCATTCATCTGCTTTATGACATTTCCAAGATGATCTAATATAAAAGAATTACCATAAAAACTTAATTCTACATCAGCTTCAGTCTCTTTTCCTATTCTATTTGAGGCTATTATTGGAACTTGATTTGCAGCAGCATGGCCAACCATTGTATTAATCCAATGGTTTTTTGATTTTAATTCTGGCATGTGTGGTTCAGAGCCAATTGCTGAAGGATATAAAATTAAATCTGCTCCATTTAAAGTTAATATTCTTGCACACTCGGGGAACCACTGATCCCAACAAATTGCGCAGCCAACTTTTGCTTTCGGAGTATCAAAAACCATAAATCCAGTATTACCTTTTTCAAAATAATATTTTTCATTATATCCAGGACCTTCCGGAATATGAGACTTATTATAAACTTCGCTTATTTTACCAAATGAATCAATCATAACTAGAGAGTTAAAAAACTTATGATCTTTTTTTTGAAAAAAACTAATCGGTAATGAGATTTTTTTATTTCTACAAACATTAGATAATTTTTCAAACATTGGATTAGATGGAAATTCTATTGCAAGATTAAAAAATTTATCATTTTTTGTTGAACAAAAATAGTGGTCTTGAAATAATTCTTGTAGAAGTAAAATATCAACATTTTCTTTAGAGGCATTTTCAACTAGATTAAGAGCTTTATTTAAGTTAGCATCAAAATCGCCCTTAACAGATTTAAATTGTGATGTAGCTACTTTGATTATCATACTTTAGGCACATTCATTGTTATACAATGAATATTCCCTCCACCATAGTTTATATTCGCTGTTTCTAACATAATAACATCTCTATCTGGAAATAGTTTTTCAAATATTATTTTAACTTTGTTATCTTCTTTTACATTAAATTTAGGTAAAATAATTTTATTATTACTAAAATAGAAATTTATATAAGAACTTACAATGTTCTTGTTATTTATTTTCTTACTTGTTGGTAAAGGAATTTCAATTAAATCAAATTTTTGTTCAGTATCCTTAAAGAATTTAATTAGATCAATTTTATTTTGTTCTAATATGTCATAATTGGGATCTAATTTATGAGTGGATGCAATCAAATATTTATTATTTCCAATAGGACATAACAAATTATCTACATGACCATCTGTATCATCATCAATTAAACCATTTTCAAATAAAAATATATAATCTAAATCAAATAAAGTTTTTAATTGCTTAACAATATATTGACTACTATATTTCTGTTTTCTATTTTTATTAAATATTACATTTTTGGTACTAAACAAATTTTTTTTATCATCATAAGTAATTGCTCCACCCTCAATAACTAAATCAGAATTTTTTGTTGGAATATTTAAATAATTTGAAATAAATTTTGACACTTTATTATCATTAGAATAATCTGGATATTTGCCATAACCATTAAAGTCAAAACTAATTGATTTTAATTTTTTATCTTCAGAATAAAATATTGGGCCTATATCTCTCATCCAAGAGTCATCTAATTTACACTCTAAAATATTTATATTTTCATGAACAGTTTTACTTTTAATTTCATTAATATTTTCTTTATTTGATAAGACAATCACATCTTCAGTTTTTGCAATTTCGTTAATTACATTTGCAACTTCATCTCTAGCGCTATCGATGATTTCACCATAAAGACTTTTGTTACATGGCCAAGCAATGAGGCAAATTTGATGTTCATACCATTCAGGAATTAGTTTCATAAAATGTAAAAATATGTATAATTATTTCATGCCTAAAGATGAAGTAAAATTCACTGAAATGAAATTTGGAGACAAGGAAGATTATGATCTTTTAGCAAATTTTGAAGACAAATATATAGAGGGCACAGCAGATAGAATTGTAAGAGTACTGCAAAGTTTAGACAAATCAATGGGTGGATATAAGGTATCAAGATTAGAACACTCTCTTCAAACGGCATCCAGAGCTTTAAGAGAAAAAGCTTCTGAGGAGATGGTTGTTGCAGCTTTACTGCATGACATTGGTGATGAAATAGCTCCTCTAAACCATTCGGAACTTGCTGCAGCAGTTTTAAAACCATTTGTTTCTGAAAAAACGAGATGGATTGTTGAGCAACATGGTTTATTTCAAGCTTATTATTATAATCATTATTATGGTAAAGACAGAAATCTAAGAGACAAATTTATTGGACATGAATTTTTTCAAGACACCATAGATTTTTGTGAAAAGTGGGATCAATCGTCATTTGATCCAAATTATGATACTGTTCCACTGAAAGAATTCGTACCAATGGTTCAAAGGATTTTTAACAGAACGCCTTATAGAAATTTATAATTATTTTTTTAATTTATGAACTAAACTAAGATTACCAGGTTCAAAATTGTCTCTATTTTCATTAATAAACTCGTCAATCTGTTTTTGCTTATCTTGTTCTATTTCTGTTACTTTTCTTATATTCAAATCAACATACAATGAACAAACTTCAGTAGTCGCTGCTCTGTAACCTTCATCTTTGTGTGTCATTTCTAATTTATAAATAAGTCTTTTTTTATCTCTGTCTAAAAATAATAAATTAATGTCAACTTCATCTCCCTCTTTAACTTCTTTGTCATAGGTAGTGTGTGACTCAACAGCAAATGTAGTTTTTTTTTCAATTTTTGCTGAATATTCACCCATATTAAACTTTTGTAATAATACTTCCCAACCAGCATCAAATAAATGGATATAAAAAGCTAAATTCATATGACCATTGTAGTCAGTCCATTCTTTTTTAACTTTTCCAGAATTTAAATAAATCTTCATAAGTTTTACTTTTTTAATTTCAAAAATATAGTAGTTTAAAATAATGAATAATGAAGTAATAATTTCATGTGCTGTTACAGGTTCTGGAGATACTGCTAGTAAACATCCTGAATTGCCAATTACACCAAAACAAATTGCAGAGGCGTCAATTGAAGCGGCGAAGGCTGGAGCTGCTATTGCTCATATTCATGTTAGAGAGCCTGATGGAAAACCTTCAAGAAATTTAGAATACTATAAAGAAGTAGCAGATAGAATTCGATCATCTGAGACAGATGTTGTGTTAAATTTTACAACAGGAATGGGTGGTGATTTTGAAGTTGGAGCAGGTAAAGATCCTTTAAATCCAGTTGGTCAAAATACGGATATGATAGATGCTTTAAGTAGATTGGAGCATGTTAAAGAATTATTGCCTGAAATGTGTACACTAGATTGTGGAACATTAAATTTTGGTGATGAAAATATGACTTTTATCCATACACCTTCACAATTAAGATCTGCAGCAAAAAAAATGCAAGAATTAGGAGTTAAGCCAGAAATGGAAGCATTTGAAATGGGTCACTTATGGTTTGCAAATCAACTTTATAAAGAAGGTCTAATTGATGGTCCTCCTCTTTATCAAATTTGTTTAGGGATTCCATGGGGTGCGCCAGCAACAACTAATGCGATGAAAGCAATGGCAGACATGGTTCCTAAAGAGGGTTATTGGGCAGGATTTGGTATTGGTAGAACACAAATGCCAATGGCTGCACAAGCTGTAATATTAGGTGGTAATGTAAGAGTTGGATTAGAAGATAATCTTTATCTAAAAAAAGGTGTTTTTGCATCAAATGCTCAATTAGTTGAAAAAGTAAGATGTATTGTGGAAGATATGGGCTCTTCTATTCTTTCACCTAAAGAGGCTAGAGAAAAATTAAAATTAAAAAAACATTTTTAAATTGAATAAAATAAAAAATATAACTGTAATTGGAACAGGTGTAATTGGTACGGGTTGGATTTTACGCTTCTTAGCATTTAATAAAAAAGTTACTGCTTACGAACCAAGTGTTAAACAAAAAAATTATTTGAAAAAAGAATTAAAGAGAACTAAGCCAAGTATTGAAAAATTATATAATAAAAAAATTAATATTAATAATTTAGTTTTTTCTTCAAATATTGAAGACGCTGTTAATAAAGCAGATTTAATCCAAGAAAATGTACCAGAAAGATTAGAACTTAAAAAGAAAGTGATTAATCAATTAAGTCAGTTTGCTCCAAAAAACTGTATTATAGCCTCTAGTTCATCAGGTTTACTTCCTTCAGAATTACAATCGAATTGTATAAATCCTAAAAGGTTTATAATCGCTCACCCCTTCAACCCTGTCTACATATTACCTCTGGTTGAGATAGTTAAGGGTAATAAAACAAGCAAAATTATTATGAATGAAGCTAATAAATTTTATAAAAATTTACATATGAAAACATTAATTGTTAATAAAGAGTTGCCTGGTTTTCTCTCAGATAGATTGCAAGAAGCACTATGGAGAGAAGGTCTACATATTATTAATGAGGGATACGCTACAACCAAAGACCTTGATGAAGCAATAACTTATGGTCCAGGTATGAGGTGGGCTTTAATGGGGACTTTTTTAACATTTCACTTAGCAGGTGGAGAGCTAGGAATGAAACATATGCTTGATCAATTTGGACCAGCACTAAAGCTTCCTTGGACAAAACTAAAATCACCAAGTTTAAACAAGAAGCTGAAGGATAAAATTATAACTGGTACTAAAAAGCAGTCAAAAAATTTATCAATTAATAAGCTTAGCAACATGCGAGATAATTTTTTAATTGATTTGCTTGATTTAAAGAAAAAATATAGATTGTAAGCATGACTATAAAATCAAAATATGTTGCTCTTAAAAATTATATACCCTTAGGTTTACCAAAAGAAATTGATTTTGAAATTAAATCAAGGGTTTTAGAATTGAACGATGAGAATAATATTCATGTAAAAAACTCTTGGATATCTGTTGATCCTTATATGAGAGCAAGAATGACCGAAAGAAAAAACTATAAACCACCATTTAATATAGGAGAAGAAATGGAAGGTTACGCAATTGGAACTGTTGAACAATCAGCGAGTCGTTCTTTTAATAAAGGCGATTTAGTATTTAATAACAATGGTATGAGAGATAACTTTATTTGTAATGGAAAAGATTTAAAAAAAATTAATTCATCAAACTTACCAATTCAATCATATTTGGGTCCTCTAGGGATGACAGGTCATACAGCTTATATTGGTCTATTTAAATATGGGAAACTTAGAGAGAAGCAAACCGTTCTTGTTTCTTCAGCAGGTGGAAGTGTTGGCTCAACTGTATGTCAAATTGCAAAAATGTTAGGTTGCAAAGTAATTGCTAGCACAGGTTCAGATGAAAAAGTAGAATGGTTAAAAGAAGAGTTAAAAGTTGATCATGCTTTTAATTATAAAAAAATTGATAATCTTGTTCTGCATTTAAAAGAAACATGTCCTGAAGGGTTTGATTTGTATTTTGATAACGTTGGAGGTGATTTTTTAGAAGCAGCAATTTTTAGAATGAAAAACTTTGGTAGAATTGTAATTTGTGGAAGAATTTCTCAAATGAATGTAACATCTACACCTACTGGATTAAAAAACATGGCTCATGTGCTCGTAAAACGCTTAACTGTGAAGGGATTTTTAATATTTGATCATGAAAACGATAATGAACCATTTGAAAGTGATATGAAAAAATGGCTAACTGAAGGAAAAATTAAATTTAAAGAAACAATATACGAAGGAATTGAAAAAGCTCCTAAAGCATTTATTGATTTACTTAATGGAAAAAATATCGGTAAGATGTTGGTTAAAATTTAAATTGTAACGTAAGGAGAAGTGCCTCTATATCTTATATCCAAAATCAGTTCCTTGTCGATCGGAGGAAATGCTCTTTGTTGACACTCAGTTCTAGGACAAATTCTACAAGAAACACCGATGGGCATTTGGAGTTTTTTATTTTTCAAATCTATACCCTCTGAATAAACTAAGTCTTTTGCATACTTCATGTCACATCCAAGTCCTATAGAGACAAAACTTTTTGGCATCCCATGTTTTTCAACTCCTTTTTCGAATGCTCTAGCTATACAAAAATAAACTTTACCATCTGGCATTTTTGATATTTGGGGATGAATTTTACCTGGATTTAAAAATGCAGTATAAACATTCCACCTTGGACATGAACCTCCATGTCGAGGTATATGAATGCCAGATAAAGAAAATCTTTTAGAAACATTTCCAGCTATATCAGTTTTTAAAAAATGAAAAGGGACACCTTCATTTCCAGGTCTTTGAAGGTTCGTTAATCGATGTGTTACTTGTTCAAAACTACATGCATAGTGATGCATTAATATTTCAACGTCGTATCTATGAAGTTTTGCACTTTGTAAAAAATCATTATATGGCATCATAAATGCAGCAGCATAATAATTTAGTAAAGATAGTTTAAGCAAGGGGACAACCTCTTCAGACTCAACGTTATTCTTTTGAATTACTTTTTCTATTATATCACTAGCTTCAAGGTATGCTACTTGTGACGCTAAATGAAAGTTTCTTGATGTATAAGTAAGCATCTCTGAAAGATAAAAAATTTTTGATTTCTCATCAAATCTTTTAACAATTTTTTCATCCTCACTTACTGTAACAATTTTAACTTTGATATTGTGTTTAGTTTCAAGAAATTTAGTAAGCTTAGATCCTGAGCCAATATTAGGACCTATTTCTAAACCTATTTCTTCTCTTAATTTTTCAGAACTTATTTCAAGATCATGAAAATAATTTTTGTTTTCTTGTAATATATCTGAAACTAATTCGACAGGCAGTCTTGTTGGTTTATTAATGTCACCTGAAGTGACATCCATTGTTTCCAAGCGATTTTGCATATCTTCTTTAAAGCTTTTAAAAGTATCATTGATTGTAAGCAGAGCTTTAGCAATATTAGGATTTGATCCTATGAAATTGCTCGTGTCGTGGTTTGTAATTTTGAGATCATCAAAAATTTCATTACTTAAAACATCCATCACGTCAGATAAAAGTCGCTTATTAGATTCTGCTGAGAAGTCTTTTATGGATAACTCAAGTTCATCTGCAGCTTTAATTAACAATGCAACTGGGATCTTACGTTTTCCATTTTCAATTAAATTTAAATAACTGGGTGATATTCCTATTGATTTAGACAATTTTGCTTGCGAAAAACCCTTGTCTATCCTTTGTTTTTTGAGCCTTGGACCTAAATTAATTTCTGTATTAGTATGCATTTACAAAATTTACAAATTTTATTTTTAATAAGTAATTTTGTTTACATGAAAAACAAGATAAATACTAGTTTTTTTTGAATTTTTTGTATAAATGTAAATATTGTAAATTATGAATAGTATATTAACAGATAATATAAAAGCACAAAAAGAGGGTTTAGACCAAAGTACAATTGAAAAACAGGTACTTGAAGGTTCTCTTGACTCCAATTATGATCTTAATCTTGCTGAGGGCATTGAAGCTTATTATAGCGAAAGATATGGTTGGACTCTTAGAAGAAAATCTATCTAATTCTTCTATATTTAAGATTAACTTCCTTCTTAAATAGTTGTGTCTCCTTCCTTTAAGAATAAATTACATTATACTTAGGCTAGAGACGGCCTAAGTTTTTGTATTATTTCAGTATTAAATCAGAAGCTCTTTCGGCAATCATTACCACGTTAGCATTTAAATTTGCACTTACAATATCAGGCATGATGGAGGCATCAATTACTCTTAAATTTTGAACTCCATGAACTCTTGTATCTTGATCAACAACAGAATCTTTATCAACACCCATTTTGTTAGTGCATGAAGGATGATATGCCGATTCTGCCGTATTTCTAATTATATCATCCAATTCTTCTTGTGTTGTAACTTCTTTTCCCGGTCTTATTTCATAATCAACATGATCTGAAAGTGCTTTCTGAGAAAAAATATCTTGTGCTATTTTAATACTTTGTCTCATCTGCGCTAGATCCTCATCATGCTGAAGATAATTAAATTGTATTTTTGGATCTTTAATGAAATCATTCGACGAAATTCTTACGAAACCTCTACTTTTTGGTCTATTTGGACATGCGTGAAATTGAAACGCGTCAAATTTTGGATTTTCTAAACCGTGATTAATAACTAAAGAAGGAAAAAAATGAAATTGAAGATTTGGATGATTATAATTAGAACTTGATTTTACAAAACCTCCAAATTCTAAATGAGAATGTGATAACTTACCTTTTCTCATCAAAAACCACTTTGCACCTTCAATACATTGCGTAATCATATTAGTTGATAAATTATATAAGGTATCTTTACTTTTAGATTTATATTGTATGTAAACTTCTAAGTGATCTTGTAAATTTTCCCCTACTCCTCTTAAGTCATTAATCACTTTAATTCCTAAATCATTAAGATGTCTTTGATTACCAATTCCGGATAGTTGAAGAAGTTTTGGTGAATTTATTGCTCCGGCACTTAATATTACTTCCTTATTAGCGAAATATTTTTCAGTTTTGTTATTTTTAAAATATTCTATTCCAATAGCTACATTATTTTCAAAAATTATTCTCTTTACATAAGAGTTCTTTATGATTTTTAAATTTTTTCTGTTTTTAATTGGATCAAGATAAGCTTTAGCAATACTTTGCCTAACTCCTTTATCAATGGTAACATCAAAAGTACCAAAGCCTTCATTATTATCACCATTAGAATCTTCAAATAAATTATAACCTGCTTCTTTAGCTGCCTTTTTTACAGCCTCAAAAAGTGGGAATTTTTTATCAATGATTGATTTATTTACCTTTAAAGGTCCTTGTGATCCTCTTAAAATATTATTTCCAGACCAAGTTTCTAATTTTTTAAAAAATGGTAATACTTTTTCATAACTCCATTTGTCTAAGCCGTAAGATTCCCATCTATCAAAATCTTCTTTATGACCTCTTGCAAATACCATTCCATTATGAGATGAACATCCTCCTAACATTTTACCCCTGGGACAATATAAACTTCTATTATTTAAGTATGGCTCAGGTTCGGTATAATATTTCCAGTTGTATTTAGAGTCATGCATCACATATAAAAGCGCGCTTGGCATATCTACTTTCCAAGTATTGTTTGATGGACCTGCTTCAAATAAAGCTACACTAATTTTTGATTTCGCTGATAATCTATTTGCTAGTACACAACCTGCAGATCCTGCACCAATTATTATATAATCTGCATTTATTCCCACTAATTCATTCTTTCTGTATTACCGTCTACACTAATAATCTGGCCAGAAATATTTTCAGAATCTTTACTTAACAAAAAAAAAGCCATTGATGCAATGTCTTCTTTTGTAACAAAAGTTCCTAAAGAAACCATAGATTCAAATTCTTTTTTTACATTTTTTGGATTTGTTTTTGTTAATTTAGCTTTTGCATTCACAACTCTTTCCATTCTATCACCTTCAACAGATCCTGGGCATATAGCATTAACTCTTATTTTGTATTTACCCAATTCCATAGCTAAAGTTTTTGTTAGACCTATAATTGCCCATTTACTTGCAGTATATGGAGTTCTTTGAGCAAAACCAAAAATTCCTGCTGTTGATGAAAGGTTTATGATTGAAGCTTTTGTTGATTTTTTTAACAGAGGTATTGCAAATTTTGTATAATAAAAATGACTATTAAGATTTGTATTTATAGTGTTTTTCCATTCATCAATATTTATATTTTCAATATATTCTGTTGGTCCAGCAATACCAATATTATTAATTAAACCATTAATTTTTTTTTGAGATTTAATTTTATTAAAATAATTTCTAACTTCTTTTGCATCAGTGCAATCAATGCATTCAGCAAATATTTTATTTCTAAAATTTTTGTTTTTATTGATTTTTTCAATTTTCTTGGGATCTTTATCTGTTAGAAAAACTTTTCCACCTGCGTTTATTATTTTTTTAGAAATTTCAAAACCAATACCATCTCCTGCAGCAGAAATAATATATTTTTTTTTTTTTAAACTTATACTCATAAAAACTTTAGTTCTTCCATAGTTATATAACCTAATGTCTTACCTTTATTATTAATTACTACCACAGTTAAGTTGTCTTTTACAATCTTGTCTTTAAATTTTTTAATAATTACATTTTCATTTACTTTAAATATATCACCTAAAGTTAATTTTGAATGATCAAAATTAATTTTATCAATCATAATATCTTTTGCTTTTGAATTGTTAAATTTAGTTTCTTTACTTTTAAATAAGTTAAAAAAATTAGTTAAAAAAAACATATATTAATTAATTATATTAATAAAAAAATATCTATTTATAAAGATCTCTTATTCAATAGATTGGTTAACCAATCTGGATCCATTTCCGGAACTGAGGATAATAGCAATTCTGTATAATCTGGGTATGGTGGATTAAGAATTTTACTTTTCAAACCTTGTTCAACGACTTCTCCTTGATACATAACCACTATTTCATCTGAGATCGCTTTAACAGTTGCTATATCATGAGTTATGAAAATATAGGTTACACCAAGATCTTTTTGCAATTTTTGGAGTAATTTTAATATCCCCTCTTGAACTATTTGATCTAGTGCTGATGTAACTTCATCGCAAATAATTAGATCTGGGTTGGCTGCTAAAGCTCGTGCAATACAAATTCTCTGTTTTTGACCTCCTGATAATTCAGATGGCAGTCTATCTAAAAATGTTTCATCTAGCTCAATCATTTTTAACAACTCTATAACTTTTGCTTCTCTTTGTTTACCTTTAATCCCTTGATAAAATTCTATTGGTCTTCCAATTATCTCGTCGACGGTTTGACGGGGATTCATTGCAGTATCTGGCATTTGAAAAATTATTTGAATTTTTCTTAATTCTTCTTTTGACCTCTGTTCAAGCTTTGGTGATAATTTTTTTCCATTAAATATTATTTCTCCCTTTGATTGAGGAAGCAATCCTGTTACTACTCTTGCTGTTGTCGATTTTCCAGAACCACTTTCACCAACTATAGCTACTGTTTTGCCTTTAGGAATATCTATAGAAACATTGTGAAGTACCTTTGATGAACCATATGCTGCATCAATATTTTTTATTGATAAAATATAATTTTGATTTGTTTCTTCTGGCTTAATGAGTGATCTTACAGACCAAAGAGATTTTGTATATTCTTCTTTTGGATTAGAAAGCATATTTCTTGTTTCAGCTTCTTCAACTTCTTCACCATATCTTAAAACTTTTATTCTATCAGCCATTTGTGCAACTACCGCTAAATCATGTGTAATATAAATTGCTGCTGTATTAAATTTGTCTACTATAGATCTCATAGCAGATAAAACCTCAACTTGAGTTGTTACGTCTAAGGCTGTTGTAGGTTCATCAAATATAATTAACTCTGGTCTTGGTGACATAGCCATTGCGGTCATTATTCTCTGTAGTTGCCCTCCAGATACTTGATGTGGATACCTATCTCCAATATTTTCTGCATCTGGAAGCTGTAGTGACTCATAAAGCTGAACAGCATCTTTTTTTAATACCTCTGTAGGATTTATCTTTAATCTATTAGCTGCACTTATTGTTTGATCCATTAATCTATGTGCTGGATTGAAAGAAGCGGCAGCGGATTGTGCGACATATGAAATCTTTGTTCCCCATATTTTTCTTTTCTCATATTCAGAGAGGTTAATTAAGTCATTACCATTAAATAAAATTTCACCTTTAATAATTTTACAACCAGGCTGGGTATAGCCCATTGCAGCTTTGCCCATTGTAGATTTTCCAGCGCCACTCTCTCCAATTAATCCTAGGATTTCTCCTCTGTATAATTTTAAATCAATACCTTTTAAAATTTTATGCCATCTTTCATCTGAAAATCCATCAATATGAATATTTTTCATTTCAAGAAGAAGTTCTTTTGATCTATTTGATGTCATCTTTTAATCCACTTGTTATATATAGGTACCAATCAACAACAAAATTAATTGATACACAAAGTAAAGCAATTGCAGCAGCTGGAATTAATGGAGTTAAGCCTGCTGTTATATCATATTGTGCATATTGAATTAGAATTGCGTTTTCTCTTACCATTGATGCCCAATCAGCAGATGGAGGTTGAATACCAATTCCTAAAAAACTTAGACTTGATATAGTAAAGATTATAAAAATAAACCTTAGACCAAATTCTATAATTAATGGTGAAGCGATATTAGGGAGTATTTCTTTGAAAATAATATAAGATAAATTTTCACCTCTTAATCTAGCTACTTCAACATATTCCAAAACAACCTGACCTACTGCAACTGATCTTGAAATTCTAAAAAATCTAGTAGACTCTAAAATTCCCAAAATAACAATTAAATTGAAATTTGTAGGGCCGAAGACTGATAAAAGAATAAAAGTAAAAATCATTACAGGAATAGCCATAAGTGTGTCTACTATTCTACTAAGTAGTTGATCTAAATACCTTCTATCTAGAGCAGCTATAATTCCAAATACTGTTCCAATACCTAAAGCAATAAAAGTAGCCAATAAACAAATACCAATTGTATTTCTTGCAGCAAAGATAATGCGAGAGAAAATATCTCTTCCAATTTGATCGGTACCAAATATGTGTCCATCACCCCAAGGAGCATAGGCAACAGGAAATATTTCTGCCTCTCCATGTGGAGCAATAAAAGGAGCAAAAATTGCAGCAAAAAAGTATATAAAAAGTACAATCATTCCAAACCAAGCTGACATTGGAGCTTTTGATAAAGCGATTTTTAATCTCTCTAATCTAGTTCTTCTTTTAATTAAATTTGCAACTTCACTTTTTGCAGAATAAGATAAATTTTCGCTCATTTTGGATATAACAACCTCGGGTTAGAAATAATACCAATCAAATCAGCAATTAAATTTAATATTACATAT
>CABYIF010000022.1 GCA_902518985.1 uncultured Alphaproteobacteria bacterium
GCCAATAACAACGTAACTTGAAAATTTAAATGCGCCAACAATAACTAAAAATTCTCCAATAAAACCACTAGTCCCAGGTAATCCAACTGATCCCAGCATAAAAATCATAAATACAGTTGCATAAAGTGGCATTCTTTGAACTAATCCTCCGTAGAATTCAATTTCTCTAGTATGCATTCGATCATAAATAACACCAACACATAAAAATAAAGCTGCTGAAACTAGTCCGTGACTAATCATTTGCATCATTGCCCCTTGTAAACCTTGTTTATTAACTAAGAAAATTCCAATTGTTACAATTCCCATATGAGCAACAGATGAATATGCAATTAGTTTTTTAATATCAGTTTGCGCTAATGCTACTAAGGAAGTGTATACTATGGCAACTATACTTAATGTCATAATTAATGGAATAAAAAACTCTGTTGCTTCTGGAAGCATTCCTAAAGAGAAACGGATAAAACCATATCCGCCCATTTTTAAAAGTACTCCGGCTAAAATAACAGATCCAGCCGTTGGAGCTTCAACATGGGCATCGGGCAACCATGTATGAAAAGGCCACATAGGAATTTTAACTGCAAAGGAAGCAAAGAAGGCGAGCCATAGAAATAATTGAGCATTATATGAAAAATAATTACCTTGTAAGAACTCAATACTCATTGAACTTGTATTTCTATACATCACAATAATAGCAATCAACATGAGTACTGACCCCAAAAGAGTGTAGAGAAAGAATTTAAAAGAAGCATAGATTCTTCTATTACCTCCCCATATACCTATGATTAGATACATTGGTATTAATACTGCTTCAAAAAAAATATAAAATAAAAGTATATCTATAGAAGCAAACATTCCAATCATTACAGTCTCTAAAAATAAAAAAGAAATCATGTATTCCTTGACTCTTTTTTTAATATTATTCCAACTAGCTAAAATACAAAGTGGGGTCAAAAATGTACTTAATAAAATCATAAAAAGTGAGATACCGTCAACTCCAACATGGTAGAAGAAATTAAAATCATCAAACCATCTAAATTTTTCTTCATATTGATAAGACGGATTGGAATAATCAAATTGTAACCAGAGTATTAAACTTAAAATAAATGTTCCTAAAGTTGTTAGTAAAGCAGCCCATTTAATATTAATTGATGTTAATTCATCTTCTTTAATAAAAAGAATAATTAAAGCACCAATTAAAGGTAAAAAAATTATTACTGATACTAAAGGCCAGTCAATCATTTAGTAATATAAAAACCATGTTAAAATTATTACTAAGCCACCAAGCATAGCAAAAGCATAATGAAACAAATACCCTGATTGAAATAAACTTACATAAGATGAAGATTTTGAAATAATCCAGGAGATCCCGTTTGGCCCTAAACCATCAATAGTTTTTTCATCTCCTCTTTTCCAGAAAAAATTTGCTAATTTGAAAAAAGTTAAAACAAATACTTTATGATATAGCTCATCCACATACCATTTATTTTTAGAAAGAGAATATAAAGGATCTAAGTTATAGGAAAGATTTTTTGCTCTATTTAAATTATTTGAATATATAAACACACAGACAAGAATTCCAATTGCAACAGCCGATTTTGATATTAATGATTGTGTAAGAGGAAGATATTTATGAGAACTTTCTGTTAATAATATTGCATTATCCCAAAATTCTTTTTTGTAATATCCAATAAAATAATCAGCAAAGAATATTCCAGAAAAAATAGAACCAATTGCAAGAATAAATAATGGAGCTGTCATCACTAAAGGTGACTCATTGGCGTGATCATATGTTTTATTTTTTGATCTATTCTCACCATGAAATGTTAGGAATAATAATCTCCATGAATAAAATGCCGTAAGCAGAGCAGTTAAAATACCTACCAAGTATGCAAAGTATGCTATTCCATTTGATGCATAGAAAGCATTTTCTAAAATACTTTCTTTCGAATAGTAACCAGATAGATATGGAAAACCAATAATTGCCAGAGATCCAATCCACATCATTGTAGCAGTAAAAGGTATTTTTTTGAAAAGCCCCCCCATTTTTCTCATATCCTGTTCATGATGCATTGCGTGAATTACAGAACCTGCAGAAAGAAATAGAAGAGCTTTAAAAAAGGCATGAGTTGTTAAGTGAAATATTGATGCATTATAAGCTCCGACACCTGCTGCAAAAAACATATACCCTAATTGACTACATGTTGAATATGCAATGACTCGTTTAATATCATTTTGCGTTAATGCTATAGAGGCGGCAAAAATAGCTGTGGCCGCACCAATAAAAGTAATGAATAAATTAGTAAATGTAGCAAACTCATAAAGAGGACTCATTCTTGCAACTAAAAATACGCCAGCTGTTACCATTGTTGCAGCATGTATTAGTGCAGATACAGGTGTAGGCCCCTCCATAGCATCTGGCAACCAGGTGTGTAAACCTAATTGGGCAGATTTACCCATTGCACCTATGAATAAAAGAAAACATAAAAAATCTAAAGTTGGAAAACTGAATGAAAGGAATTGAATTTGATGCTCACTAAATTGATCCACTTGTGAAAATATACTGTCGAAACTAATCGTGCCAAAAATGTAAAAAATTCCAGCAATTCCAATTGCGTATCCAAAATCTCCAACTCTATTTACGATAAACGCTTTTATAGCAGCTTTATTTGCTGAGTCTTTATGGTGCCAAAAACCAATTAATAGATATGAGGCTAGTCCAACCCCCTCCCATCCAAAAAACATTTGAAGTAAATTATTACTTGATACAAGAACAAGCATGAAAAAAGTAAATAAGCTCAAATAACCCATAAATCTTATTTTTGATGGATCCTCCTCCATATAACCTATTGAATACAAATGAACACATGCCGAAACGGTTGTAACAACTATAAACATTACAGCAGTTAAGGTATCTAGCCTAATGGACCAATCGACAATAAAATTTCCAGAAGTAATCCAATTAAGAATAAAAATTATTTCAGTTTCTCTATTATTAATAAATTGAATAAATATTATCCAAGAAAATAATGCACAAATAAAAAGAATTGCAGTTGTAGATATTTGATAAACCCTAAAATTAAACTGTTTGCCTAGTAAAAAACAAAAAAGAAAACCAATTAGAGGTAAAAATATAATTGAAGTTGCCATCTACTATCCTTTAAGTTGATTAATTTTATTTACTTCTATTGATCCTAAATTTCTAAAAAATACTACAAGTATGGCGAGTCCAATTGCTGCTTCAGCTGCTGCAACCGTGAGTGTAAGCATTGCAAAAATTTGTCCTGAAATATCATTAATATATGCAGAGAAAGCAATAAAATTAATATTTACTGACAACAAGATGAGTTCTATAGACATTAAAATTATAATTAAATTTTTCTTATTTAAAAATATTCCTAAAACACCTAAGGTAAAAATAATTGCTCCAAGAAAAAGATAGTGTTCAAGAGTAATCATAAATTAAATTCCTTCACCTATTTTTACTTTTTTCTTTTCTATAGCTGTTGATGCATCAACTGTATTTTGAGAATCTATATTTTGCCTTTTAACACCGCCTTTGTCTCTTAATGTAAGTGTAATTGAGCCAATCATTGCGACTAATAAAATTATCCCACATATTTGAAACAAATAAAAATATTCAGTGTAGAGTATTTGTCCAATCATTTTTGTATTCTCCACTTCATTAACCATGGGTTGTAATGGAGTTTGATTGTTATAAATATTGGAAGATCTATCAGTTAAAAAAAGTATCCCAAGTTCTATTACTAGAACTATGCCTAATAATGCTCCAAAAGGTAAATATTGTAAAAAACCTTCTCTTAATTTTACAAAATTTATATCAAGCATCATTACAACAAAAAGAAAAAGGACCGCAACAGCACCAACATATACAACGACAAGAATCATTGCCAAAAATTCAGCTCCTAACAAAACAAAGAGTCCTGATGCATTAACAAAGCTTAAAATTAAGAACAAAACTGAATGAACAGGATTTTTTGCACTTATAACCATCAGAGCTGAAAGAACTGCAACAGATGAAAACAGATAAAATGTTAATGAATAAAGAACCATTATTATCTATAGTTTCTGTCAAGATAGATGTTTTGGGCAATTTCTTGCTCCCACCTATCCCCATTTTCTAGAAGTTTGTCTTTATTGTAAATTAATTCTTCTCTGGTTTCAGTGGCAAATTCAAAATTTGGTCCTTCGACTATTGCATCAACTGGACAGGATTCTTGGCATAAACCACAGTAAATACATTTGGTCATATCTATATCATATCTTGTTGTTCTTCTGCTTCCATCCTCTCTTGGCTCAGCTTCAATTGTAATTGCCTGAGCAGGACATACTGCTTCACAAAGCTTACATGCGATACATCTCTCTTCTCCACTAGGATACCTTCTTAGTGCATGCTCACCTCTAAAACGTGGACTTAATGGACCTTTTTCATGAGGATAATTAATTGTAACTTTAGATTTAAATATATATTTGAAAGTTAAAAATAGCCCTTGAATTAATTCAAATAAAGTAAAAGATTTTATTAATTTATACATATTAATTTGGAAGCATATCAAAATATACCAAAAAACCTGAAGTTGCCACAACCCAAAACAAAGAAAACGGTAGAAAAACTTTCCATCCAAGTCTCATTAACTGATCATATCTGTATCTTGGGAAAGTTCCTCTAACCCAGATAAATAAAAACAATATAAACATTACTTTTAAAGTAAACCAGACCACCCCTGGAATAACGTTGAGCGGAAATATATCAAATGGAGGCAACCATCCCCCTAAAAAAAGAATCACGGTCATTGAAGACATCAGGATCATACTCGCATATTCACCTAAAAAAAATAAAACAAATGAAGCAGATGAATATTCAGTAAAAAATCCTGCAACAAGAGTCGACTCATCTTCAGGAAGATCAAATGGCAATCTATTTGTTTCTGCAAGAGCAGAAATAAAGAATATAATAAACATAGGTAATAATGGAATTGCAAACCACACAGTCTGCTGAGCCATGACTATCTTTGATAAGTTTAAAGAACCAACACATAATAGCACTGTAATTATAACAAAACCTATTGATACTTCATATGAAACCATTTGAGCTGCAGATCTTAATGCACCTAAAAAAGGATATTGTGAATTACTTGCCCAACCTGCCATTATAATTCCATATACTCCCAAAGAAGATACTGCAAAAAGATACATGATACCAACATTTACATCAGATATCACCCAACCCGGAGCAAAAGGTATTACTGCCCAACCAGCTAGACTAAGCACCATAGTTATTATTGGTGCTAAAATGAAAACAATTTTATTAGATCCACTAGGAATTATATTTTCTTTGGTAATTAGTTTTAAAGCGTCTGCAAAACTTTGAAGAATACCAAAAGGCCCTACTATGTTTGGTCCTCTTCTTAATTGTATTAGTGCTAAAACTTTTCTTTCGGCGTATACCAAAAAAGCAACAGATATTAATACTGGAACTACGACTGCGAGTATTTGAGCAACTATTATTAAGCCGGTAATTAAAATATCAAAATTCATATAATTATTATGCAACCTTATTTAAAATATCTCTAGTACACTTCGCCATTGTTTCAGAGGATCTAGAAATTGAGTCATTCATATAAAAATTTTCAATGTTATATTTAATTTTAATATTCTCAATTTTACTTTTTTTTGCAAAAGTAATTTCATTATTTGAAATTACTTCATTTAAAAGAGCAAATTGAGTGAAATTGCTTGTGAGCTCACTCCGAAGTTCACTAAGATTATTAAAATTTAAATCTCTTTCAAATAATTCACTTAAAACTCTAAATATTTTCCACTCATCTCTAGCTTCACCTAATGGATTATGACACTTAGTTGTTTGAATAACTCTTCCTTCAATATTCATATAAGTAGAACTCTTCTCAGTATATGCAGGAGTTGGTAAAATTATATCAGCAATAGATGCTGAAATGTCCCCATGATGACCTAGATACACAACAAAAGCATTTTCAAGAGTTGAAAAATTTACTTCATCTAATCCCATTAAGAATACCACAGGTTTAGTTTTATCTATATGTTTTTTTAATTGTGCATTATAGTCAACATCAAAGCTTTTATTATAAAATTTTAAATCTAAAGCACCTACTCTAGAAATATCTTGGTTAAGAATATTTAATGGGTTAATATTCTTATTTTTTTGGATGTTTTTTGCAATTAATCCCACAGTCTCTAATATTAGTTTTCCATGATGATGATTTATTGCTGAAGTACCTAATATTATAAGTGGATTTTTTGCAGATTTTAAAACTTTATTAAAATCAACTTCATTATTAGATAGTTTGTTTAGATAATCCAAAGATTCAGACAGATGCTGATAGCTATAGGTAAGATCTAATTTAGGCCCTATAAGACCAATTTTGCAATTATTTTCTATATATGCTTTTCTAATTCTTGCGTTTAAGACAGCCGCTTCCCATCTAGGATTTGATCCAATTAAAAGAATAGCATCAGCATTTTCAATTTCCTGAATTGTAGAATTAAATTTATAACTGGAAGATGAATTCTCAATAATTTGCGCATTATCAAATCTACAATCATAATTTTTTGATTTTAAAGAATGGCTAAATTTTTGTGAAGAATATAACGTTTCAACATCAGTAAATTTACCAGAGAGAAATACCGTATTTTCTTTACCTCTTTTAGTAATTTCATTTTTAATTAATTTAAATGCATCGTCCCATGATGATTTTTGGAGTTTTTGATTTGATTTAGAATAAACACTATCCAATCTTTGACTTGAAAGTCCATCAACTGCAAATCTAGATTTGTCACTTATCCATTCTTCATTGGTTTCTTCATTTATTCTAGGAAGAGCTCTCAGAACCTTTTTGCCTCTAGTATCGATTCTTATACTTGAGCCTATTCCATCAAATACATCAAATGTTTCTGTCTTAGTTAGTTCCCACGGTCTTGATTTAAATGCATATGGTTTACTCGTTAACGCACCTACAGGACACAAATCAATTACGTTTCCAGATAATTCTGACTCAATAGTCTTTTCTAAATAAGTTGTGATCTCAGCATTTTCACCCCTACCAAGCAAACCTATATCATCCACACCAGCAACTTCGGTAGAAAACCTGACGCATCTTGTACAATGAATACATCTTGTCATAATTGTTTTGACAAGAGGTCCCATATTTTTATTTTGAACTGCTCTTTTATTTTCTTCATATCTAGTTTTATCAAAACCATAATACATCGCTTGATCTTGAAGATCACACTCTCCCCCTTGGTCACAAATAGGACAATCTAAAGGATGATTAATAAGGAGAAACTCCATTACACCTTTACGAGCTTTTTTTACTGTTTCGGTATTAGTTTTTATAACCATTCCATCTGCAGCAGGCATAGCACATGATGCAATTGGTTTTGGGGCTTTTTCCATTTCTACCAAACACATTCTGCAGTTTCCTGCTATTGAAAGTTTTTCATGATAACAAAATCTAGGAATTTCAGTTCCTGCTTGCTCACAGGCTTGCATAACGGTCATACCGTTTTCAAATTCATATTCCTTACTATTAATTGTTATCTTTGGCATTATGCTACTTTTTTATTTCTTTCTTCAATTCTTTTTTCAATTTCAGGTCTAAAATGTCTAAATAAACCTTGAATTGGCCAAGCTGCAGCATCACCTAAAGCACATATTGTGTGGCCTTCTATTTGCTTTGTAACATCTAAAATTTTATCAATATCTTGATGCTCAACATTTCCATCGATCATTTTTTCCATCATTCTGTACATCCATCCAGTGCCTTCTCTACAAGGCGTGCATTGACCACAACTTTCATGCTTGTAAAAATGTGATAATCTAGCTATCGCCTCGACAATATCAGTAGATTTATTCATTACAATAACTGCTGCAGTTCCCAATCCACTTTGAACCTCTTTAAGGCTATCAAAATCCATTTTAACAGTGTCACATATAGACTTTGGCAGTAGAGGCACACTTGCACCTCCAGGAATCACAGCTAATAAATTTTCCCAACCACCAATTACCCCGCCTGCATGTTTTTCAATAAGATCTTTTAGAGGTATTCCCATTTCTTCTTCTACATTGCATGGGTTATTTACGTGACCTGAGATACTAAAAATTTTTGTACCTGTATTATTAGAGCCGCCTAAACTAGCAAACCATTTTGAACCGCGCCTTAGGATAGTAGGTGAAACAGCAATTGTCTCAACATTTGTTACTGTTGTGGGGCATCCATATAGACCTGCGCCAGCAGGAAATGGAGGTTTTAGTCTAGGTTGTCCTTTTTTACCCTCTAAACTTTCTAGTAGAGCAGTTTCTTCACCACAAATATATGCTCCTGCTCCTCTATGAAGATAAATATCAAAATCCCAACCTGTACCACATGCGTTTTTACCAATTAAATTATTTTCGTAAGCCTCATCTATTGCTTTTTGTAAATTAGAAGACTCAGAATAATATTCGCCTCTTATATATATGTAGCAGGTATGAGCATGCATAGCAAAACTAGCTACAAGACAGCCTTCTAAAAGAAGATGTGGGTCATTTCTCATAATTTCACGATCTTTACATGTACCTGGCTCTGACTCATCTGCATTAACAACTAAGTAGTGATCTTTTCCAGAGTCTTTTGGCATAAAAGACCACTTCAAACCTGCAGGAAAACCTGCTCCTCCTCTTCCTCTTAATTGACTATTTTTGATTTCCTCAATAATTTTTTCGCTACCCATTCCAATAAGCTCTTTAGTATTTGACCAAATGCCTCTTTTTTTAGCACCTTCTAACTTCCAGTCTTCAAAGCCGTATAAATTTTTAAAAATTTTATCTTTTTCTTTAAGCATCAAATTTTCTTTCGGGTTGTGATGATCTCCTGCCAATTTGTGAACCTACTTTTATTGATTTATTATCTTTTAAATCTTGAAGTAATTTTTTAAAACTTTCTTCATCTAGATCTTCGAAATAATCATCATTAATCTGGACCATAGGAGCATTACAGCATGCGCCTAAACACTCAACTTCAACAACTGTAAATTTTTCATCATTACTTGTCCCACCAATATTAGTTTTACAAACTTCTTGAGCAACTTTGGAAAGTTTATCGCTTCCTCTAAGCCAACACGGTGTTGTTCTACATATTTGAACAAAATTTTTTCCAATAGGCTCTAAATTAAACATAGAATAAAAAGTAGCTACTTCGAGGACTCTTATGTATGACATACTAAGAGTTTCAGCTACTTTTTCCATTGAGTTTTTGCTTAACCATCCATTATTTTGTCTCTGCGCTAAATCAAGAAGAGGTATTACTGCACTTTGAATACGGTTTGATGGATATTTTTTTATAATTTCAGAAATTTTCTTAAAATTTTCTGATGACCATTCAAAGTTTTCATTAATTTTTTTATAGACTTTATTATTTGTTCCAGGATGATGCATTATCTATCTATTTCTCCAAAAACTATGTCTAAGCTACCAAGTATAGCAGCAATATCAGCCATTAAATGGCCTTTAGATAAATGATCTAATGTTTGCAAATGAGCAAATCCTGGCGCTCTAATTTTACATCTATATGGTTTACTAGATCCATCAGAAACAAGATAAACTCCAAATTCGCCTTTTGGTGCCTCAACTGCGCTATAAACCTGACCACTTGGAACACGGTAACCTTCAGTGAAAAGTTTAAAATGATGAATTAATGCTTCCATTGATTTTTTCATTTGATTTCTTTTTGGGGGTGTAATTTTATTATCTTCAGTTGATACCGGGCCTGGTTTAATTTTGTTCAAACATTGGTTAATTATAATAATACTTTGTCTCATTTCTTCAATTCGAACCAAATATCGATCAAAACAATCACCTTTTTTTCCAACAGGAACTTCAAAATCAACTTGATCGTAAGCATCATAGGGTTGCGACCTTCTTAAATCCCACGCAACACCTGCGCTTCTTAATACTGGTCCTGAGCAACCCAATTCAATTGCTTCTGACTTTGAAATTATTCCTATATCAACTGATCTTTGTCTTAATATTCTATTATTAGTCAACAAACTTTCTAGATCATCAATAAATTTTGGTAGAGTTTTAAAATGCTCAAATAACTTGTCTTCCATTCCTTCAGGCATATCCTGGTGAACACCACCAGGTCTAAAATAGGCTGCGTGAAATCTTGCACCAGATACCGCTTCGTGAAATTCTAAAAGTTTTTCTCTTTCTTCAAAGCACCATAAAAATGGAGTAACTGCACCAATATCAGCAGCATAGGCTGGTATATTTAATAAATGATTAAGTATTCTTGTAATTTCAGCAAAAATTACACGAATATATTTTGCCCTTTGGGGAACATCTATACCTAAAAGATCTTCAGTTGCTAATGCAAACGCATGTTCCTGGCACATTGGTGAAACGTAATCGAGTCTATCAAAATAAGGGACAGCCTGAAGATAAGTTTTATATTCAATTAATTTCTCTGTACCTCTGTGAAGCAATCCAATGTGTGGTTCTGCTCTTTGAACTACTTCTCCTTCAAGCTCAACTACTAATCTTAAAACACCGTGCGCAGCTGGATGCTGAGGGCCAAAATTAATTGTTGTTGTATTTAGCTCTACTTCTTTCATTTAATTTTCACCAGTAGATTTTTCATCACCAAAAAGTTTGTTTTCCATACCCTCCCATGGAGATTCACTATCAAAATTTCTGAATTCTTGTGTTAACTTTACTGGCTCATAAATAACTTTTTTTTCAAGATCATCATAACGAACCTCAGTATGTCCAGTTAAAGGAAAATCTTTTCTTAATGGATAGCCCTCGAAATTATAATCTGTCATTATTCTTCTTAAATCTGGATGATTTAAAAATTCAATACCAAATAGATCATAACATTCCCTCTCATACCAGTTAGCTGATTTATGAATACTTGTGATTGACTCAATTGTTTGATTTTCTTTTATTTGAGTTTTTAAAATAATTTTTTTATTATTTTTAAGACTTTGAAAAATGTAAACTAAATCAAATCTAAATTCTCTTGATGGAAAATCTACAGCTGTGATATCTAACAATTGATTAAAGTTATATTTATTTTCATCTTTAAGAGTTTTAAATATTTTAAGAATGCTTTCAGGATTAAAATCTGCATGAATTAAAAAATTTTTTTGTTTAATATTTTTTAATTCGTTTAACTCTTTGAGATTTTCAATCATTTAATTTATCTTTTAAACTTATTTTCTCTTCTGATTTTTTTTTGAAGCTGCAGTATTCCATAAACTAAAGCCTCTGCCGTAGGTGGGCATCCAGGAACATATACATCTACTGGAACAATTCTATCACAACCTCTAACTACGGAATATGAATAATGATAATAACCTCCTCCATTGGCACAGGATCCCATTGAAATAACCCAACGTGGTTCGGGCATTTGGTCATATACTTTCCTAAGGGCAGGAGCCATTTTATTTGTTAGTGTTCCTGCTACAATCATAACATCAGATTGTCTTGGGCTTCCTCTTGGTATAACTCCATACCTGTCTAAATCATATCTAGCCATATAAGAATGAATCATTTCTACACCACAACATGCTAAACCAAAAGTCATTGGCCACAAAGAACCTGTTCTAGCCCATGTGAGAATTTTATCGTAACTTGCTACTAAAAAACCTTTAGAAGAAAGTTCGCTATCAAGAGTCTCATTTACAAATTTTTTATCCTCTTTTACTCCCATTCTAACGCACCTTTTTTCCATTCATAAATAAAACCAACTGTTAATACTGCTAAAAAAATCATCATGGACCAAAATCCAAAAATTCCAATTTTGCCCAATGTAATTGCCCAAGGAAATAAAAATGCCACCTCCAAATCAAATATTATAAATAAGATTGCAACTAAATAAAATCTAACGTCAAATCTTCCTCTTGCGTCATCGAATGCCTCAAAACCACATTCGTAAGCAGATAGCTTTTCTGAATCAGGCTGGGAGTCTCCAACTACAAATGAAAGTAAAGTCATACCAATTGCTAATGCAAGTGCTATGAAAATAAATATCAGAATTGGCAGGTACTCAAAAAGAAAATCTTCCACTATAATCTCACAATTAAATTAGTAATGTATTTAACGAAATATTCAATAATAACAACGTATGTAGTTGCGACTTTAATACACAAAAAAGTGGCGCGAGAGACGGGATTCGAACCCGCGGCCTCTGCCGTGACAGGGCAGCGTTCTAACCAGCTGAACTACTCCCGCGCATGGTGGGTGTTGAGAGACTTGAACTCCCGACCCTCTCGGTGTAAACGAGATGCTCTACCAACTGAGCTAAACACCCAAACAAAAAACGGCTGTTAAATTATTTAACAGCCGGTGTAAGAAAAAAATTTTAGTTATTTACTGAGTCTTTAAGTGCTTTTCCTACAGTAAATTTAGGTCTTTTTGAGGCTGGAATTTGAATTGACTCACCAGTTCTAGGATTTCTTCCAGTTGTAGCTTTTCTGTGACTAACACTAAAGTTACCAAAACCCACTATACTAACTTTTTCATCTCTTTTTAGAGCATTAGTTATAGAATCTAAGAAGCTTTCAATTGCTCTTGTAGCATCAGACTTTGATAGTCCAGCTGATGATGCTACCGATGCGATTAGATCATTTTTATTCACTTTTTTCTCCTTTTGATAAAGTTTATTGAAATATTCTCTCATTTTATAGCAAGTCAACATTATAATAATAAATATTCCCAGATTTTAAGGAATTTGCTAAAAATATGGCAGTTTAACTTGATTAATGAGTTAAGTTTTCTTTAATTTCTTGATCTGTTCTTGATGATTTTTGGTTATTTTCAAGCTCTGATTCGTTTAAATTTAATGGAATTATTGGTTTTGTCAAAGTATGCTCTAGGATAGAAATAGCTTCGGAAACAGGTATAATTTTAATGGTTTTTAAAATTTCTTTATCAAATTCTATAATTTCTCTGTAATTATCTTCAGGAATAAGTACTTTTTTTATTCCAGCTCTACTAGCTGCATAAATTTTTTCTTTTAAACCGCCTATTGGTAATACTCGACCTCTCAATGTAATTTCTCCAGTCATAGCAACATCTTTTCTAACTTTATTTGCAGTCAAAGACGAAACAAGTGAGTTAAAAATTGCAATCCCAGCACTTGGGCCATCTTTAGGCGTAGCTCCTTCAGGTACATGAATATGGATATCATATTTTTCAAAATCTTTATGTTTTATGCCAAGACTTGCTGATTTTGACCTAACATAGGAGGTCGCCGCTTGAATTGACTCTTTCATAACTTCTCCGAGCTTGCCTGTAATTGTCAATTTACCCTTACCAAGTGATAAAAGTACTTCGATTGATAGTATTTCTCCACCGACCTCTGTCCATGCAAGGCCATTAGTAATCCCAACAAGGTTTTTCTTTTCAATCTCATTAGATCTAAACTTTATAACCCCTAAATAGTCTTGAAGTTTTGAGGGCTCCAATTTAACATTTTTCTTTCTTGTGGTCTCAATAAGTTTCACAGCCTTTCTGCAAACCTTTGAAATTTCCTTTTCAAGGTTTCTAACACCTGCTTCTCTTGTATAGTTTCTTATAATATTATTTAATATTTTTGAATTAAAACTTAATTCATGCTTTTTTAAACCGTGACCTTTAATTTGTTTAGGAACTAAATATTTTTGAGCAATTTGGTTTTTTTCTTTATCAGTGTATCCGGGAATTCTTATAATCTCCATTCTGTCTAACAAGGCTGCAGGAATATTAAGCGTGTTTGCAGTACAGACGAACATTACATCTGACAAGTCATAATCTAGTTCGAGATAATGATCATTAAATTTACTATTTTGTTCAGGATCCAAAACTTCTAAAAGAGCTGAAGAAGGATCTCCTCTCCAATCTGAACCAAGTTTGTCAATTTCATCAAGTAAAATCAAAGGATTAGATGATTTTGATTTTTTCATTGCCTGTATAAATCTACCTGGCATTGAACCAATATATGTTTTTCGATGCCCTCTAATCTCAGCCTCATCTCTTACACCTCCAAGAGACATCCTTACGAAACTTCTCCCGGTAGCATTAGCAATTGATTTACCTAATGAAGTTTTACCAACTCCAGGGGGACCAACAAGACATAAAATAGGTCCTTTTAATCTGTCCATTCTTTTTTGAACTGCAAGGTATTCAAGGATCCTCTCTTTTACTTTTTCTAATCCATAATGATCATCTTCAAGAATTTTTGATGATTTTTTGATATTCTTTGAAATTGATGAAGGTTTATTCCAAGGTATAGAAAGAACCCAATCAAGGTAATTTCTAATTACTGTTGCCTCAGCAGACATTGGACTCATTGTTTTTAATTTTTTAATTTCAGATTTACATTTTTCTTTTGCTTCCTTTGACAAACTATAACTTTCAATTTTTTTTTCTAATTCAGCAATTTCATCCAAATCTTCATTTTCACCCAATTCTTTTTGAATAGCTTTCATTTGCTCGTTTAAATAATATTCTTTTTGTGTTTTCTCCATTTGTCTCTTCACTCTTCCCTTTATTTTTTTTTCAACTTGAAAAGAGTCTATTTCTGAGACCAGATGACCGTAAATTTTATTTAATCTATCTTCGATTTGTTCTACTTCTAAAATTTCTTGCTTTTGTTCAATTGAAATATTTATATTTGAAACGATAACATCTACAATTTTATTAGCATCATTAAAATTTTTTATATTATTAACAAGATCTACGTTAATTTTTTTATTAATTTTTTGATATTCCTCAAACTGTTCAATAACTAGTTTTTGAAGGGCTTTTAAGTTGGCTGTTTTTTTGATGCTAATTTTAACTTCTGAAATTGTTGCTATAGCAAAATCTTTGTTGAAATCTAACTTTGACACTTTAGCTCTATATAAGCCTTCAACAAGGACCTTTAATGTTCCATCGGGAAGTTTTAATAACTGCAATACTTTTGCTACAGTTCCATATTGGTAAAGATTGTCTTTATTAGGGTTGTCAATATCTGAGTTCTTTTGTGAGAGTAAAAATATTTTTTTATCGCCAGTCATTACCGAATTTAGTGCATTTACTGACTGTTTTCTTCCAACAAACAGTGGAGCGACCATATGGGGAAAAACAACAATGTCTCTAAGTGGCAAAACAGGGATAATTGATTTAATCATATATAATAAATGATGATCTGATAATTAAAATCAAGAGTTATTTGCTAATATTTTTTGGTTATTTTGTTTATTTGAAAAAATCAGGATCGGATCAGATTTTTTTAATACCACATCTTTACCTATTACAATTTTATATAAATCTTTATTATCTGGGGCAGAATACATTAAATTCATAAGTGTTTCTTCAAGGATAGATCTTAGTCCTCTTGCTCCAGTATTTTGTTCTACTGCTAATTTTGCTATTTCTGTTAAAGCATCATTTTTAAATTCAAGTTTTATGCCATCCATTTTGAATAATGTCTCGAATTGTTTTATTAATGCATTTTTTGGCTCAGTCATTATTTTAACTAACATATTTTCATCTAGCTCTCTTAGAGTTGTAATAACTGGTAACCTCCCAATAAACTCCGGTATCATTCCAAATTTTAGTAAATCTTTATTTTCAAGATTTTCTAATGACTGGCCGATGCTTTTGTTGATTTGATTGTCTAATTTTGAATTAAATCCAATTGATGAGCCTTTTAGTCTATAATTAATTATACTATCTAGGCCAGAAAAAGCCCCTCCACATATAAAAAGAATATTCGATGTATCTACTTGCAAAAATTCTTGCTGAGGATGCTTCCTACCTCCTTGAGGTGGGACACTTGCAATAGTCCCCTCCATAATTTTTAAAAGTGCTTGTTGAACTCCTTCACCAGATACATCTCTAGTTATTGATGGGTTATCGCTCTTTCTTCCAATTTTATCAATTTCATCAATATAAACTATACCTTTCTGAGCACGTTCAACATTGTAATCAGATGCTTGAAGTAATTTAAGAATTATATTTTCAACATCTTCTCCTACATATCCTGCCTCTGTCAAACTGGTTGCATCAGCTACTGTAAATGGTACATCAAGTATTTTAGCTAGTGTTTGAGCTAAAAGTGTTTTGCCAGTGCCTGTTGGACCTACCAAAAGTATATTAGATTTTGAAATTTCCACATTATCAAAATCTGAATTTGATAATCTTTTGTAATGATTATATACAGCGACTGAGAGTGTCTTTTTAGCTTCCTCTTGCCCAATAACATATTCATTTAAAAATTTATTAATTTCGGATGGCTTGGGAACGTCTTTTTTAATCTTAGATTTATTATTTTTGTTATCCTCTTTAATTATATCCATGCATAATTCTACGCACTCGTCACAAACAAAAACTGTAGGTCCTGCTATAAGTTTTTTTACTTCTTTTTGGTTTTTGCCACAAAAAGAGCAAAACAAAGATTCTTTATCATTCTTTTTGGTCATTACTTTCTACTCTCCACAACCTTGTCAATTAATCCAAATTTTATAGCTTCATCAGGAGAAAAATATTTATCACGTTCCATAATGGTTGATATTTCATTAATTTTTTTACCTGTATGCTTTGAATAAATTTCATTTAATCTTTGCTTAGTTTTTTTTATTTCATTTGTTTGTATTTCTATATCAGTAACCTGTCCTTGATATCCTCCACTAGGTTGATGAACCATTATTCTAGAATTTGGAAGTGAAAAACGCATATCTTTTTCACCTGCTGTTAACAGAAGTGAACCTGCAGATGCAGCTTGGCCTATGCAAATTGTCATTATTTTGGATGAAACGTATTGCATTGTATCATATATGGCTAAACCGGACCAAACAATTCCTCCAGGAGAGTTTATATAAAAAGAAATTTCTTTTTTTGGATTTTCTGATTCTAAAAAAAGAATTTGAGCACATATTAAACTTGCTATGTTATCATCAATGGGGCCTGTTAAAAAAATGATTCTTTCTTTTAAAAGTCTGGAGTAAATGTCATAAGCCCTTTCACCCCTAGATGATTGTTCAACAACCATTGGTATTAAATTATTTGTAAGGTTATCAACTGGATTTTTCATTATAATTTATCCCTATTAATATCAAATGTTTCTTCTTCAAGTTTTTTATACTGATCCTCATTAATTTTTTTATTTGTAACTGTAGCCTTAGAAGTTATGGTATTTACTATTTTTTCTTCAAGCATTGGGCCTTTGATCGATTCTAGAGATGTTGGGTTTTTTTTAATATATTCCATTATCTGCTTTTCTTGACCTGGGTACTGACTAGCATACTGTATTATTCCTGAACTTAATTCATTTTCAGAAATTGAAATGTTCTCTTTTTTAGAAATAAATTGAAGAAGCACTCCCAATTTAACTCTTCTTTCTGATATTTTTTTATATCTTTTTTTGAGCTTTTCTTCACTTAGAGATTTATCATCATCATCTAATGTTCCTTCTTTTTTAGCATGATCTAATCTATGCCAAATTTCATTAAAATCTTCTTCTAAAACCCCCTCTGGAAGATCAAAATTATACTTATCATTTAAAATATCCATTAACTGTTTTTTTTCTATTTGTTTGAGTCCCTGATTAAATTGATTAACT
>CABYIF010000023.1 GCA_902518985.1 uncultured Alphaproteobacteria bacterium
ATAAGCATTAATGCCTAGTAAACATCATTTTGCTTCATATAAAATAATGGAAGTCTTAAAAAATATCCCTCAAATAAATAATAAAACAGCAGCATTGATATTTGAAAATGGTGAAGTTTTATGGGGATATGGATTAGGGGTAAAGAAATTTGTTATTGGAGAACTTTGCTTCAATACATCGCAAACTGGATATCAGGAAGCACTGACTGATCCATCATATACTAAGCAAATAATTACATTTACTTTTCCACATATAGGAATCGTAGGCACTAACTCCCAAGATAAAGAATCTAAAAAGATTTATGCAGATGGTTGTATAATTAATCAACCAATTAACTTCTATTCTAGTTGGAGAAGCGAAATTGATTTAAACTCATTTTTTATTGAAAATGATATACCCTGCTTATATGGAGTAGATACGAGATATTTAACAAAAAAACTTTCAGAAGAAGGTGCAAAAAAAGTAGCATTAATAAATTTTGGCAAAGAAAAAAATTCTTTTGAAGCCCTACAAAAAGAAATTAAAAATTGGTCAGGTTTAGAAAATTTAGATTTAGCTAAAATTGTTTCAACTAAAAACGAATATGAGTGGGATAAAGGCACTTGGTCAAATAAAAATTATGAAAAAATTAATAAATACAGAGTTGTATGTTTAGACTTTGGAATAAAACATAATATTTTACGTAATCTGTATGATTTTAACTTAAGTCCGACAGTTTTAAATTTATCAGCCTCATACAATGAAATCATTGAGACAAAACCAGATGGTATTTTCTTATCTAATGGGCCTGGCGATCCTCAAGCTACAGGTGAAAAAATCTTAAAAACACTAAAAAAATTAATTGACACTGAAATCCCAATTTTTGGTATATGTTTAGGTCATCAAATATTAAGTATGGCCTTAAATGCAAAAACAAAAAAAATGTTTCAGGGTCATAGAGGATCAAATCATCCTGTAAAAAATTTAGAAAATAATGTTGTTGAGATTACATCACAAAATCACGGATTTGAAGTTGACAGGGAAACATTTTCTAATGATATTGTTGAAACACATATTTCATTATTTGATGGTACAAATGAAGGTTTGAAACATAAACATCTTCCTGTTTTTAGTGTGCAATATCATCCTGAAGCATCGCCAGGACCTCATGACAGTCATTATCTGTTTTCAAATTTTTATAATCTAATAAAAAAGTATGCCAAAAAGAACTGATATAAAAAAAATATTAATAGTAGGTGCTGGACCAATAGTTATTGGTCAGGCTTGTGAATTTGACTATTCAGGTGCTCAAGCGTGTAAGTCTTTAAAAGATGAAGGTTATGAAATAGTCTTAATTAATTCTAATCCTGCAACAATTATGACTGATCCAGATTTGGCAGACCAAACTTATATTGAACCAATAACAAAAAGTTTTATCGAAAAAATTATTAAAATTGAAAAACCAGATGCCTTACTCCCAACTATGGGAGGTCAAACAGCATTAAATGTATCAATGGAATTATTTCATAGCGGTATACTTAAACAGAATAATGTAAAAATGATTGGTGCAAACCCAGACTCTATTGAACTTGCTGAAGATAGACAAAAGTTTAAAGATGCAATGAGAGAAATTGGTCTAAGTTGCCCAAAAAGCTATGTTGTAGATAATATTAAAAAAGCAGAAGAAGTAAAAACTCAACTGGGCTTACCTTTAGTAATAAGACCTAGTTTTACTCTAGGTGGTACTGGTGGTGGCGTTGCTTACAATGATAGTGAGTTTTTAGAACTCTCTGAAAGAGGATTAAATGCCAGTCCAACAAACCAAATATTAGTTGAAAAATCTGTTTCAGGATGGAAGGAATTTGAAATGGAAGTTGTTAGAGATAGTAAAGATAATTGTATTATCGTCTGCTCTATTGAAAATGTTGACCCAATGGGAGTTCATACCGGAGACAGTATTACAGTAGCTCCATCATTAACTTTAACTGATAAAGAATACCAAATTTTAAGAAATGATAGCATAAAAGTTCTTAGAAAGATTGGAGTTGATACCGGAGGATCAAATGTGCAATTTGCTATAAATCCTATTGATGGAGAAGTAAATGTTATAGAAATGAATCCAAGGGTGAGCAGATCCTCAGCCCTTGCTTCTAAAGCTACTGGATTTCCAATAGCAAAAATAGCAGCAAAACTAGCAGTAGGTTATACGCTAGATGAATTACAAAATGATATTACCACAACAACTCCTGCAAGTTTTGAGCCAACAATTGATTATGTAGTCACAAAAATACCTAGGTTTACATTTGAAAAGTTTGCAGGAGCAGACTCTTATTTAACAACATCAATGAAATCTGTAGGTGAAGCTATGAGTATTGGTAGATCTTTTAATGAATCTATTCAGAAAGGATTTAGTTCTTTAGAGTACGGTCTTCATGGCTTTGATAAACCGCAAAATGAAGGAAGTTCAAAAATAAATATAATTGATGAGCTTAAATTACAATCATCACAAAGATTACTTCTTGTGGGAGAAGCTCTTAGACAAGGTAAAACCATAGAGGAAATTTATAATGCAACTAAATATGATAAATGGTTCATCAATCAGATACATGATCTTATAAATTTAGAAAAAATTTTATTGACTAAAAAATTAGATAAAAAGTTTATTTTACTTGCAAAGAAAAATGGTTTTTCTGATAAAAAAATTTCACTATTATTAAATATTAAAGAAAGCAAAGTCAGAGAATTTAGACATAAAAATGAAATAAATCCTGTCTACAGATTAGTAGATACTTGTGCTGGAGAATTTAAGTCTAAAACACCATATTTATATTCAACTTATGACTGGGAATTTGAAAACAAACAATTCTGTGAAGCAAACCCATCAAATAAAAAGAAAGTTATAATATTGGGAGGTGGCCCTAACAGAATAGGACAGGGAATTGAATTTGATTATTGCTGTGTCCATGCAGTTTATGCTTTAAAGGAAAAGGGTATTGAAACAATAATGATCAATTGTAATCCTGAAACAGTTTCTACTGATTATGATACAGCTGACAGATTATATTTTGAACCTCTTTCAGCAGAAAGTGTGATTGAAATATATAGAAAAGAGTCCTCTAATGGTCAGGTTCTTGGAGCTCTTGTTCAATTTGGTGGACAAACTCCGCTTAAAATTGCAAAAAATATAGAGTCTGCTGGTATAAGAATTATTGGAACTTCGACCGAGGCTATTGATTTGGCTGAGGACAGAGACAGGTTTAGTGATATTCTTAACGAATTAAATATTGATCAACCTAAAAATGGTTTTGCAAACTCAGTTGAACAAACTCTTAAAAAAGCTGAGGAAATAGGGTACCCTGTTCTAATAAGACCCTCATACGTACTTGGAGGAAGGGCGATGCAAATTGCCTATGACTCAGATAGTCTAAAATTATATTCAAAAGAAGCTATGGAAGTTTCATCAAATAACATAATTCTAATTGATCAATATTTAGAAAAAGCAAAAGAAATAGATGTAGATTTAATTAGAGATAAGAATGGAGAAATATTTGTTGCTGGAATTATGGAGCATATAGAAGAAGCTGGAATTCATTCAGGTGATAGTGCTTGCTCATTGCCTCCTTATTCTATTAAAAAAGAGACTCAAGATAAAATAATTAATTGGGTGACAAAAATAGCGAATAAAATAAATGTTATAGGATTAATGAATACTCAATTAGCTATTAAAAATAACAAAATATTTGTATTAGAAGTTAATCCTAGAGCTAGTCGAACGGTTCCATTTGTAGCAAAAGCTAGAGGTCTACCGATAGCTAAGATTGCTGCTAAAATAATGGTGGGTGAAGACTTAAAAGAGATTTTAACGCAATATCAGGTTAAAGAGTTATCAAACTACAATGTAAAAGAGTCTGTTTTTCCTTTTAACAAATTCGATGGAGTAGACTTAATTTTAGGACCAGAAATGAAATCTACAGGTGAAGTAATGGGTATTGATGATAGTTTCTTGTCCTCATATATTAAAAGTCAAATTGCTTGTGGCAATATATTGCCATCTTCTGGAACTGTTTTTATTTCAATTGATGATCATAATAAGCAAGACATAATATCTATTGCAAAAAAATTACAAGATCTTAAATTCAACCTCATTGCAACAAAAGGAACAACCAAACTATTAAATGATAATGGTATATTAACTAGAAATATTAATAAAGTTAAAGAAGGTAGCCCTCACATAGTAGATTTATTAATTAATAATAAAATTGATTTAGTTATTAATACAACGAGATCACAAGCTTCGGTCAGAGATAGTTACAGTATCAGAAGAACATCATTAATGTATAATATTCCTTATTATACAACAATTGCTGGAGCTGAAATTGCTGTTGATGCTATTGAACATATGAAAAAAAATGATTTTAAAATAAAGAGTTTGCAAAATTTAAATTAATATTAGTTGACTTAAAAATATAAATAAAACATCATATACTTATGAATAAAATACCAATGACAGCAAAAGGTTATACAAAACTTCAGCAAGAGTTAAAAAAACTAATATCTGAAGACAGACCGAACATAATTGCTGCTATCGCAGAGGCGAGAAGTCATGGTGATTTATCTGAAAATGCTGAATATCAGTATGCAAAAGAACAACAAAGTTTAATAGAAGGTAGAATATCTGATTTAGAGAGTTCAATAAGTAGGGCAGATGTTATTGATATAAAAAACATAAGTGGTGAAGATATAAAGTTTGGAGCTACAGTTGTAATCGAAGATGATGAAAACGGAAAAATACAAACATATCAACTTGTAGGGGAATATGAGTCAGATATTGAAAATAAAAAACTTTCAATAAATAGTCCTTTAGCAAGAGGTTTAATTGGAAAGTCTAAAGATGATAATGTTGAAATAAATAGTCCAAAAGGTATGAAAAGTTACACAATTATTTCAGTTAAATACATTTGAATATTAATAATCCAAAAATTTGGTCTATAACTGATGGCTCTCAAGGAATGATCAGTCAAACAAAAGGATTGTCATTTGAACTAAGCAACAATGTTATTGAAATTGAAACAAAAATTATTTTTCCTTGGAGTAAAATTCAACCGGGTATATTACCTATTTTTAAATGGATATTCAGGAATAAAATTCCCGAAAAAGATTTACCAAAAATCATAATTAGTTGTGGGAGGAAAAGTGTATATCTATCAATGTATCTAAAAAAAAAATATCCAAAAATAATAAATATTCATATCCAAAACCCAAAAGTATCTAATAAAAATTTTTCATTAATTGTAGCGCCTAACCATGACAATTATAAAGGAGAAAATATAATTAATTCAGTGGGTGCTCTACATCCATTTAAATCAAATAATAATTCCAAAATAAATTATGATGTTAATAATGCCAGAATAGTATCATGTATTATAGGCGGAGAAAATAATCATTATAAATTTTCAGAAAATGAAGCAAATGAATTATGTAATAAAATTATTAGATTAAAAAAAAATAATAAAGAGTTACAATTTTTAATAATTACCTCAAGAAGAACTAGTGATAAAATTAAAATGTTATTATATAATAAAATTTCATCTTTTGCTGAACTTTGGTTAGGTAAAGGAGAAAACCCCTATAATTTTGCTTTATTTAATTCAGAATATTTTATAATTACATCAGACTCAACTTCTATGATTTCTGAAGCTACAATTTCAGGTAAACCAATTTATGTGTATAAGCTTCCATTAAAGAGAAAAAGTCATAGAATTAATAGATTTCATGATGAATTTAAGAATTTAAATATTACGAGAGATCTTTTATTAACAGATAGATTGGATAGTTGGACTTATACTAAACTTAATGAAAGTAAAAGAATCGCTGGAATTATAAAAGAAAGGATTATAGAAGGAATTGATGAATCTCGATAATATCACTCACTCAAATTTTCCTTTTAATCATTGGCAATTTAGTCAATGTTTAGATGACAATGCTTTAAATGAAATTTCATTTTCTAAAATTCCAAGTGGTGATAGAGCATATGATGGAACAAGAGCTGCTGATCACACAGGTAAGGGATTAGATGGAAAATTAAGACTATTTATTACAAAAAATAATAGTATAAATTTTCCATATCTTACTAAATTAATTAAATCTCTACAAAGTAGCACAATTGCAGATAAAATATCCAAAGTTATCAATAAAGATTTATCTAAGTCATATGTTAGATTAGAAATTATTGGAGATAAAAAGGGATTTTGGCTAAAACCTCATAAGGATATCTCTGAAAAATTAATGACAATGATGATTTGGGCTAATCCCTATAATGAGTCATCAAATTTAGGTACTGACCTTTATGACAAAAATTTTAAATTAGTTAAAACATTAGAATACGTTCATAATTCTGGTTATTTTTTTTCATCAGGAGAAGATACTTGGCATGGACTTGAATTAAAAGAGATAAAAAAAGAGAGAAGGTGTATACAAATAAATTATGTATCTTTTGAAACTGATTGGCCTGTTGAAAATACAAATTAAATTATTATTTGCTTATTATATAATATGAATAAAATTGAAAATAACCTATTAATTATTGGATCTGGTCCTGCCGGTTATACCGCAGCTATTTATGCTGCTCGTGCAAATCTTAATCCACATTTAGTGTCAGGTTTAGAGCCAGGTGGTCAGTTGACAATAACCACTGATGTTGAGAATTATCCGGGCTTTGGTGATGTAATTCAAGGTCCATGGCTTATGGAGGAAATGAAAAAACAAGCTTTGAATGTAGGTACAATTTTTCATAATGATATTGTTACATCTGTAAACTTTGATGACAAACCGTTCTTATCAAAAACAGAGTCAGGAAAAGAGTTTCTTTCTAAATCAGTTATAATTGCAACTGGAGCACAAGCTAGATGGTTAAATATTGATAGTGAAAAAAATTTTAAAGGATTTGGAGTTTCTGCGTGTGCTACTTGTGATGGTTTTTTTTTTAAAGATCAAAAAGTGATTGTAGTTGGAGGTGGTAATAGTGCTGTAGAAGAAGCATTATTTTTAACTAAATTTGCCTCAAAAGTTATGTTGGTTCACAGAAGAGACACTTTAAGAGCTGAAAAAATTCTTCAAGACAGATTATTTAATAACAAAAAAATTGAAGTTATTTGGGATACTAAAGTAATAGAATTTTTAGGGGATAAAAATCCTCAAACTTTAAAACAGGTTGTTTTAGAAAACATTAAAAATAGTGAGAGGTCTATTATAGATGTTAATGGAGCATTTATAGCTATAGGTCACGATCCTGCTACTTCATTATTCAAGGGTAAATTGGATATGGATGATGAAAACTACATCCTAACAAAGAACGATAGTACTGAAACAAGTATTAAAGGAGTCTTTGCTGCAGGTGACGTTAAAGATAAAGTTTATAGACAGGCTGTTACAGCTGCGGGGATGGGTTGCATGGCCGCTCTTGAGGCTGAAAAATTTATTGCTGAAGAATTTTAGCCCTGGCGAGCTTTCATTCTTGGGTTTTTTTTATTAATTACATAAATTCTACCTTTTCTTCTTACAAGCTTGCAGTCTTTATCCCTTGTTTTGGCAGACTTTAGTGAACATTTAACTTTCATAAAAAAAAGCCTTTAAATTCTAGGATTTGTTTTGTCAAACATATAATAGTAAACCTTAATTATGAGAGAATTATCTTTTCCTGGAAGATCTAATGTTTTGGCCCAAAATGGTATGGCCGCAACTTCTAATCCCCTAAGCTCAATAGAGGCGATAAATATATTGAGAAAAGGTGGTAATGCAGTAGATGCCTCAATTGCTGCTTCAGCAGTTCAAGCTGTGGTATGTCCAAGTGCGACTGGAATTGGAGGTGACTGTTTTGCAATTATTTCACTGAATGGCAAAGATCCAATAGCAGTAAATGGTTCTGGAATAGCTCCAAAAAAAGCAAATCTAGATTTTTTTATAGAAAAAAAAATTAATAGAATTGGCCTGTCCAGTCCTCACTCAGTGACAATTCCAGGTGCAGTGCATGCTTGGTGTTCAATGCATGAAAAATATGGAAAACTTGATTTAGAAGAAGTTTTAAAAGGGGCTGAAAACTATGCTCGTAATGGATTTCCAATACATGAAGTAGAAGCTCTTGCTTGGAAAGAAAAAGAGGGAAAACTAAGAGAAGATAAAAATAGCAAAAATTTATTTTTGAAAAATAATAATAGTTATAAATTTGGAGAAGTTTTTAAAAATATTCCACTTGCAAATACCATTAAAATAATAGCGAAAGAAAAGATAAATGGATTTTATAATAGCCACATAACCAAGGATATGATTCAAACTTTAAATAATTTAGGGGGTCTTCATAGCGAAGAAGATTTTTATTCACAAGATACATTTTTCTCAAAAACAATTTCAAATATTTACAATGATATTAAAATTCACCAATGTCCACTCAACGGACCAGGAATAATAGTTTTAATGATGATGGCTCTCAACGAAAAATTAAATATAAAAAAATATAATCCATTAAGTTTCGAAAGGTATCACCTTCAAGCAGAAATTACTAAAGTGTGTTATGAGTTTAAAGAAACTAAATTAGGTGATCCAAATTTTAACAAAATAAATATAGAAGAAATATTAACAGATAGTTTTTTAGATAATTTAATGTCAAAAATTAAGATGAACGAAGTATATAATTCAAAAAAATCTTATGTAACATCTAATCCAGAAACAGTTTATCTAACAGTTGTAGATAGGGATTTAAATGCTGTTTCTTTCATAAATTCTATTTGTCATAGCTTTGGTAGTGGCATCACTACTTCTAATACAGGTATACTTTTTCAAAACCGAGGTGTAAATTTTAGATTAGAAAAAGACCATCCCAATGTTATTGAAGGGAACAAAAGACCTCTTCATACAATTATTCCTGGATTAGTAACTAATCAAAATAATGAAACACTATTAACATTTGGGGTTATGGGAGGGCAATACCAACCCATTGGGCAAACTCATGTCTTACAAAATATACTTGATTACAACCTAAGTATACAAGAGGCAATAGACTCACCAAGAGCGTTTGCTTTGGATGGTAATTTGAAAGTTGAAAAATCTTTAGACAATGAAGTAGTTGATGAATTAAAAAATACAGGGCATAAAATAATAATTGAAAATAATTCAATTGGCGGCGGTCAATGTATAAAGATTGATAGAAATGAGGGTACTTTAATTGGAGGCTCAGATACTAGGAAAGATGGTATGGCGATTGGATATTAATCATATTTTTCCAAAAGTATCATTGTATTGATTATTAACTCTTACAAAAGTAGTACATTTACTTAACTGTTTTAAAGAAGGCGCTCCAACATAAGTACAACTACTTCTTATTCCTCCCAAGATATCTCTAATCGTTTTATCAAGTGAATTCTTAAGTGGTATAACAACTTTTTTTCCTTCTGAGGATCTGTAACTAGCTAAACCTCCATAATGTTTATCATTTGCTTCTTCAGAGCTAGACCCATAAAATTCTATAAATTTTTTTCCATTTTTTTCAATTATTTCTCCACCACCCTCTTTATGTCCAGCTAGCATTCCTCCAAGCATAACAAAGTCAGCTCCAGCTCCAAAACCTTTTGCTACGTCCCCTGGGCATGTACAACCTCCATCTGCTATAATATGCGCTCCAAGTCCATGAGCTGCGTCAGCACATTCCATAACAGCACTAAGTTGTGGATATCCAACTCCAGTTTGTATTCTTGTTGTACAGACACTTCCAGGACCAATCCCCACTTTAACTATATCAGCACCACTCAATATTAATTCCTGAGTCATATCGGCAGTCACTACGTTGCCTGCAATTATAGTTTTTTTTGGATATTTTTTCCTAACACTTGATACGAAATGGCTAAAATTTTCTGAATATCCATTAGCAACATCTATGCATATAAATTCAAATTTTGGATATTTTTTTAAAATTTTATTTAATCTATCATAGCTATCTTCACTCGTTCCACAACTAAGAGCTACAGTCTTATGAATATCTGTATTTTTATATATTTCTCTAATTTGTTCAATTGTATGCTGTTTAGTAAGTGCAGTCATTACTTTATGAGAAGTTAGCTTACGAGCAACGCCAATTTCCCCTACACCGTCCATATTAGAAGCAATGATTGGTGTACCTTTCCATGATAATTTAGAGTATTTAAAATTATATTTTCTATTTAGATCAACATCTTTTCTACTTTTTAGTGTACTTCTCTTTGGTCTGAAAAGGACATCTGAATAATCAAGCTTAATTTCTTCTTCAATTCTCATATAAATAATCGCTTTATTCTATTAAATAATTTAAAAATTAACTCAAATATTAATATCAATTATGAATTTAAATACGTTAATAAATAATAATAAAACCCAATTTGATAAAAAATTTAAAGAATTATTAAAACATAATCTAGACAGGTCGATTCTATCAAAAGCTATGTTTTATGGATGCAACAACGGTGGAAAAAGGATAAGGCCTTTTTTAGTAAATCAAGCCTCAAAAATAACAAATGTAAATAAAAATGACTCGTTTATTATAGGAGCAAGCATAGAGTCTATTCACTCATATTCATTAATACATGATGACCTGCCCTCAATGGATAATGATGATTATCGAAGAGGTAAGCTGAGTACACACAAAAAATTTAATGAAGCAACTGCTATTCTAGCTGGCGATGCCTTGCACGACTTAGCTTTTGCATTAATTTCAGGTAATCTTAAAAATAATAATTATAAATCAAAACTTGAACTAATTAATTATCTTTCATTATGTATAGGCCACAAAGGATTAGCTTTAGGACAATCGTTAGATTTAGAATTTGAAAATAAAAAAATCAATAAAAATAAAATTTTAAATATGTATTTGAATAAAACTGGTAAACTTTTTGAGTTTTCATTTAGTGCTCCATTTATTTTAGCAAATGCAAAAAAATCAGACATTTCATTTGCTAGAGAATTTGGAGAATTATTTGGTTTAATATTTCAGGTTATTGATGATTTGATTGATGAAATTGGTAGCTTTAAAAAAATAGGTAAGACACCAGGTAAGGATGTTAAACAAGGCAAAAGTACATTGCTGGGATTAATTGGTGAAAAAAAAGTTATTGATATGTGTAAAAACAAAATAAATTTTTTTACAAAAAAGCATGAGTTTATGATGAGAAAGAATCCTGTTCTTATTAATTTGCTAGAATTTGGTATGAAAAGAATTTATTAATAATGAACTATTTTTTTTGCGATATACAAACCAGTAGTTGCAGATACTGCAGTCAGTGATCCACCCCAAAACATATCCACAAAAGTAACGGTTGGTGACCAACCCTTAAGAACTGCCATGTTAGTTAAGTTATATGTTCCGTAGGCAACCAATCCAAAAATAAAACCGGTATATACAGTTTTGAATAAACTAGCTGAATCAACACACGGCTGTATTACTACAAGTGCCATACCAAATACATAAAGTATGTAAAATAGAGCAGCAGCCCACATTACAGGCGTATCGGTTAACAAGCTTCCAATTAGGGGTCTATAAAATGATTTTGTTGCAAAACTTAACCAAATTACGTCAATTACTAGAAAAATTACCGAAGCTATAAGTGTAGCCACTAACATACATTTAAACATAATGTTTATTTATATCAATTTACAATAATTCAATAGATTTATAAAAATATTGTGATGAAATATTCTAATTTCTTGATTGATTAGGAATATATCCATCTTTTTTTAATCTTTTTATAATTGCTTCTACAACAAGATTATACCCTTTGGCTGTATAATGAGCATTCAGCCTCAAAGGAAAAAGTGATAATGGGTCAGGATGGTTTTCGAATACTTCTTTGTGAATATCTATGACTGGAATATTAAATTCCTCTGCAGTTGCAATTGCAATTTTACTATCTGAAATTTTAAAATTATGCTGATAATCTTTTTTATATCTTCCATATGCTGGCATATATAAAAAATACATTTTTCCTCCCCAGTCAGTTACTTTCTGGTTAGATTTTTTTAAAATTTCTTTAAAAACAGGTAGAACTTCCCCATCCCATAATTCAGATTTTAAATGAGTTGGCGTAGGTATTAGATTTAATGATGTTCTTAAATTATATAATTTTATTATTTTAATGAAATGACTACTTGATAATTTCTCTCTCTTTTTGTTATCTACTTTTGCTTTCTGTCTTTCAATTTTCCATACTTTATTCACATAACTCATCAGAACTTGATCAATTTCATCTTGTCTAGAAATTAAATTTTGAAAAAAATTCTCATCATTTAAGTAATTTCTTAAGGTAGATGATTGCATTTCATATCTTAAATTATTAAAATCATTTGCAAAATATAACCAAATAACGATATTTGGTTTCAAAGGCTCAACATATTCTTTTAGCGTTGCAAATTCTAACAATGGCCCATTACCCCCTTTACCGAAACTTATTGTATTAAATTTTGATTGTCTTAAAAGAGCGCTCATATTTTCATCAGAATTCACAGCGTACCCCTCAGCAAAAGAGTCTCCCGTTAATGCTATATCAATGTTATTTTTAACGTACAAACCTTTTGGATTATGATAACCATGTTCGTCCATCTCCACAATAGGATAAAAACCAGATTGATTATGAAGTATTGTGATTGAATTGGAAACTGTTCCTAAAGGATAAATATTACCTTCTTTAGATTTGAAACCATCTTCTTCCATCCAATAATAGCCATGCATATTTGGAAGTGCCTCTATACCATCTTTTCTAAGATCATCTCTAACCTCTAACTTTGTTCTTGTATCATAGGGAACTCCTAATTTTTTAGCTTGCTTAGCTAGTATTTGAATTTCAGTTTTTGAACTGAACTCTAAAAAAGTCTCAAATCCATATATTGATAAGCCCAAGGATAAAAAAAATAACGCGATATTTATCTTATAGTTATTACTTAGGTTTTTAAGTCCGTAACCTAATAATCCGGCAAATAAAAAGCTAAATAATATCGCAATAATATAGAAATTTTGTATTCCTCGATTTCCAAGAGTGTAATCATAGATAGGATTAAAAATTCTATAACACGCATAAAATGAAATGATTAAAGAAAATAAGATACCAATTATAAAAACGATATTAGCAAGATTAATTGCTATTAATGGAAAATTTTCATTTTTTTTTAACACAAGACTAATTTAACATGAACAATTACTATTATCTAGTTAATTTAATATTCCATAATTTTTTTAAAAAATTCTATAAATCAATTAATTTTTCTAATCAAAAGTATAATTTGTTTCTAATTCATTCAAAATTATCTGACTAATTTTCTCATAACCATCTTTGTCAAAATGATGTGAGTTATATTTTGAAAAAGGCAAATCTAATGCATAAAGATCTTTAATATTTTTTTCATTTAAAAGTTTACTCATAATATCAATATTATTAATATTATTTTTTTTCATTATTTCATTAAAAATATTATTTGTAATTAAGAAGTAATCAGGGTTATCTTCTAAAAACATTTCTGTTTGATATGGTATATAAATTGTTATTAATCTTCCAGACCAACCCTCAACTTTTTCTTTAGCTTTTAATAATACTTTAATTAAATAATCTCTTTCAAATTCTGCATTTAATTGTTCAATTTCATTTTTTGCTTCAGGATAATATTTTTGCATTATTTTAAAAATCATCGTTTCCAACTCACTTAACAAACTCTTAAAAGCAAAAAAGTGAACAACTTCTCTGACTCTACTTTTGAGATTATTAGGATTTTCCCTTTCAGAAATAGCTAGTAAATGATTATCAATTTCTTTTTGATAAATTTTTAAATTTTGTTTAAAATTTTTGTCTTCTAGATATTTTCTTAAAATTGAGAAACTATTTTTTTCATCATTTTGTTCAATCAAATCATTTCCGGCATAAAAAAACCATAACACAACTTTAGGTTTTTTATCTGATAAGTACTCAACCAAAGACGCTAAGTTACTTAATGATCCATTCCCTGCAGATGCGATAGAAATTGTTTTTGGAAATTTATTATTTATAAATCCACCCAAGGTATGTTCTCTTTTGACACAATTTCCTTGCATAAATGAGTCTCCAAGAATACCAATATCAATTTTATCATAATCATGAACTTTATCAGAATTATTAAAACCATATCTGTCACTTTTGTAAATTTGATATTGACCACCTTCATTACAAGTGACTGTATTGACATTAGAAATTCCTCCAAGAGTATGTAATTTTTTATTTTCTATAAAAAATTCATAACTATAATTTATATTTGAATATATTGCTGGATATAGTTCTTTATTATCTTTCCGATAATCACTTATAATTTGAGACCTGGTTCTTGTATCAAAATTAATACCCTTATTTTTTGCCATTTGGACTTTTTCTGAAATTGAAGCATCTAAACGTAGGCTTAAATAAATATTAATAGAAAAGAGAAATATAAATAAAGATATTATAAAAGTTAAATAATTTATTTTTATATTAAAACTAGTAAATAAAATTATTAAGCTTGATATACAAAATACCAAAGGTAGAAAATAATATATTGAGATTTGAATAATATTTTCATTATTTTTGAGATAAAAATTAAAATAATAAAAAAAAATCAAAGAAAAATAAGTAAAGAGTAAAAAAATTATAATCGAGACAAGTATATTTTTATTTTTAAGCATCAGTATTTAAGAAATATTTTTTTGATATTTTCAAATTATTATATATAATTATATATTATTTTCAAATATGCATATTATGAAATTTTCAGATATTGAATTACCTTCAAACAAAAAATTTGGCACAGTAATAGGTTTATTTTTAGCATTGGTTAGCTTATATTTTTTTTATATTAATAATATTCATTTTGGAATTTTCTTCATTTTTATCTCAATAATTCTATTGGTTATTACATCTATTAAACCTGTATTACTTACAAATTTAAATAAAGTTTGGATGCTTATTGGTTTTATTTTAAGTAAAATAGTTAATCCATTAGTGCTGGGAATAATTTTTTTTATTATAATTACCCCTATTGGCATTTTTTTAAGAGTCATTGGTAGAGATGAATTAAAAATTAAGAATGCTTCCTCAAGTAGTTTTTGGGAAAGAAAAGAAAACGCAAAAGTAGAACCAGAATCATATAAAAATCAATTTTAAATAATGAAAATTTTTTTTGAACTACTTAAATTTTTAAAAGTTAGAAAGAAGCTTTGGCTTGCTCCAATTGTAATAATATTGTTTATTTTTGGTTCTCTTTTAATTCTTGCACAAGGATCTGTTTTTGCACCTTTTGTATACACGTTATTTTAAAGTATAAATATTTTATAAAATGGTGGGTGCGACAGGGATTGAACCTGTGACCCCTGCCGTGTCGAGGCAGTGCTCTACCGCTGAGCTACGCACCCATTTTTAAAATAAATATTCTAAATTTTAAATAAATCTATAGATAATCAAAATAAAATGAATATTTTATTTGAAATATTATCTAAAAAAGATTTTTCCAGAGCTCTACAAATATACAACCATTTTATAATTAATTCAGTATCTAATTTTGAAGAAAAAAAAATGTTAATGAAAGATTTTAAATTTCTCTATAATAAAAATAGGAAAAACAGACTACCCTTTTTACTTGCTAAGAAAAATAGTGAAGTTTTAGGATTGGCTTTTGTAAGCAAATTTCGAGAAAAAAGCGGCTATAGATTTACATATGAGCACTCTATTTATGTTGACCCTAGCTATATAAATTCTGGATACGGGTCAGTTATTTTAAAAAAATTATTAAAACAATGTAAACAAAATAAAAATATAAAGAATTTAATAGCGGTCATAGGTAGTTCTGATAATATAGCATCAATTAAAATTCATAAAAAATGCGGCTTTAAATATATTGGGACTTTAAAAAAAGTAGGATTTAAAAAAAATAGATGGGTTGACTCAGTTTATATGCAAAAAAAATTATGAAAAAAACAAATAATAATATTTTTAAGAAAACATTGGGTAAGTTTACTACAGGTGTGACTGTTGTTTGTGTTAAACAAAATAATATAATACATGGAAAAACAGTCAATTCATTTAATTCATTATCACTAAACCCACCATTAGTTCTGTTTTCTTTGGGTAATTATTCTTCATCAATAAATAATTTTCTAAATAGTAAATATTTAACTATCAATATACTCTCAAAAAAACAAAAAAAAATTTCTAATCATTTTTCTCAAAAAAAACCTAGCTTAATAGATATAGATTTTGCAGATGGCAAATATAACACATCATATATTTCGAATTGTGTTGGAAACCTGGAATGCAAATTAGTTGATAAAATAAAAAAAGGTGATCATATTATTTTCATTTGTAAAGTTATAAATGTTTTATATGATGACAAGTTAAAACCATTATCCTATTTCAATTCAAATTATTATTAAGTGATCTTTAGATTAAAAATATTATATCTCTTACCTTTTTTAATCGGCTATTATTTGTTTTATTTGGAATATCTAAATTTAAGCAGTTCAAGTGATTTAATTAAAAATACAGAAATTTTTCATAATATTACTGATGAGTCAAAAATTACAAAAAATAATTTAAATATTCAAAAAAAAGAAATTTACGTAGAAAAAAAAACAGCTCAAAATAATTTAAAAAAAGTAGAAATTACTATTTCCAAAGGGGATACTATGTTTTCAATAT
>CABYIF010000024.1 GCA_902518985.1 uncultured Alphaproteobacteria bacterium
AGTTGGCTTTAAAGATCTTAAACTTAAAGTTATTGCCTCAATAATTGCTATTAGTTCAATAGGTTTACTGGAAGCCTTTGTCGATACATCTAAAAAAACACCTGAAGAAATTTATTTAATGATCTACATCCATGCTATTTTCATTGTTTCAGGTTTGTTACTTGCTCTAATGGATTTCTTCAGTAGCAGGTCAGATTTGGATGAATAATTTAAAGTAATTTGAATTAAATTATTAAAATCAACATGTGTCAACTTGTGACGCAGAATCACCGATTAATTATAATATATAAGATAATTATAGGAGGTTTTTATGGTCGAAAATTTTGGTGGAAGTATTCTTTACTTAATACTTTTTATTATTCAGTTATTGGGTTTGTCTTTTTACTGTTATCTAACTATTTTAAATCCAAAAAAAATTATTAGTGATTATCAAGTTGGAGAAGGAGCTATTGCTCCAATCAGACTCATCGGATCTTTTATACTACCATTAGTATTTGTTGGAATATATTTAATGTTCACTTCAATCGAAAATATGTGGGTATACTTTGTTTTAGGTCTTATGACTACAGTCTATCAACTACTTTACGATCTTGGAAACAGAATGGGTATAATAGACAAAAACTATACAGTTGTTAATAAAACAGAAGATACAATTATTTCTATTGTTTTTGTTGTAATTAATATTGTTCTCATAATAGGATTACAAGATAGAATAGGTCTATAGAAAAGACTTACAGATACAATTTGCTGGGATTTTAAATCCCAGCTATTTCTAACTTAAAGAAAATTCTTTTATTTTATCAAACGGAAAGTGGTCAGCAATATCCTTTTTTGCATAATATACTTCTTCTACTTTACCTTCTTCGTTAATTAAAACATCTGTTACAGCAATATCAAAATAACCTTTTATTCTAGTTGGAATATAACCTCTAATTAAAGCAGGAAAAACTTTATGGGCTTTGAAGAGTATTGTAGCTAACATCTTAGAAACAGATCTTTCAATTTCATATTTTTGAAAATATTTAAAATCAGTATCAGCTAAAACAGTGAAGGGGAGAGGTCCATGCTTTCCCATAAAATGTTTAAGATTATCTACTGGAGAATGAAATATACCCACATGAGTAAAATTCTTTCCAAATTCTCCAAAACGTTTATTGAATTCGTGTAATCTTAAATTACAAAAACTACAACCTGCTATTCTATAAAAAGTTAATAAAACTTTTTTGCCTTTAGTATCTGATAAATTAAATATAGAACCATCAGATTTGGGAAGGGTAATTTCCTCTAACACATCGCCTTTTTTTATTTTCATAACTTTTATTTAATCAATATTTTTGATAAATAAAACAAAAATTAACATCATAATTTTTTTGCAGCACTTGTTTCTTTAATATTAGTTAGTTTGGTATATCTATCAATCATTTGTGTAGTTTTATGTCCACTTTGAGCCATGATTTCGTGTGTTGGAACACCATTCATTCTAGCTTGTGTGATAGAACCTATTCTTAAACTATGACCAGAAATTTTATTACAATCTTCAAGCCCTGCATCTTCCGCTCTTTTTTTTAAAATTAAAACAAAACTGGTATCTGTTAGGCTTACTTTTTGGTTTTTATTATTAAGAATATATTTTTCAATATTGTTAGCTTTGTTAATTTTATAGAAGAGGGGTCCACTATCTATTAACGCAACTTCTAACCAATTTTTAAGAGCTGATACAGGGCAATAAGATGTATTTGTTTTAGGTAGCCAAATCATTCTGCCTTCACCTTTTTGATCTGTTTTTGAAAATGGTATTAATACTTGAACACCATCTTCTTCAAAATTTAAATGCTCATATTTCATTCCTAACAATTCTGACCTTCTACAAAAGCTATAAAAACCAATTAAGATCAATGCTTTGTCTCTAATATTTCTAAAATCTTCATCGTCATTTGGAATTTTATCAATTATTTTTTCTATGTCAGATTTCAATAGCTCCTTTGCTTGGCCAGACTTATTATTTTTTTCATCTCTAACTATTGCGCTTATAGTTTCTGAAATATTTGGATTTTTTCTATCAAACTGAAAACCATTAATTCTGTATTTATAAGTTATAGAGGCTAAAATTCTTTGTATAGTTGAAGCTTTGTATGCAGTTGAGGAGTAGGGGTTGTTATTTAACTTTTCTCTACCCGGAATATTACTTGACCCTTTAAGTATTTTAGCTTCAGGATCTTCATGTAGCCAGTCCATATAGTTTGCTGTTAAAGCATAGGCACTATCCAAATCATCAACATCTAATGGACTACAACTGTACTTATTTTTGCAATAATCGATAAATTTAAGCCAATCTCCTTGATATTTATCCTGAGTATTTTGAGCTTTAGATTTTTCCTTAAGCTTACTAACATTATCATTTATAGTTATTTTAACCATATTATATATTACGATAATTACAGTTATCGTAAATAATAGTCAAGTAATTAATATTATAACTATATATCAACAAGTTATATATATTATCTAAATATAGTTCTAATATTACAAACTAGATATAGATTTTCACGTGTAATAAAATACTGTATATAGTGTATCAAATGGAACAATTACCGCAGATTTCAGGTGATTCCCAGATCTTTGTGTTAACGGGTGCTGGTATAAGTAAAGAGTCTGGGATTGAGACATTCAGAGACTCTGATGGACTTTGGAATAATCATAGGATTGAGGATGTTGCTAGTCTCGAAGGATTCTATAGAAACCCTACTCTTGTCTATGATTTTTATAATAAACGTCGAAAAGAATTAAATTCAGGAATTAAGCCAAATAGGGCCCATATTCTCCTTCATGAATTAGAAAAATTATATAAAATTCATATAGTTACACAAAATATCGATAATTTGCATGAGATTGGAGGATCAACATCAATAATTCATATGCACGGTGAGTTGAATAAAGCGAGATGTATAATGAATGATAATCATGTATTTGAATGGCTAAAGGACCTAAATGAGACCCATAAATGCCCTAAATGCGGCTCTCAAATGAGACCTCACATTGTATGGTTTGGTGAAATGCCAATGCAAATGGATGAAATTCACGATTTAGCTGAACAATCTAGCCTATTTGTTTCTATAGGCACTTCAGGACAAGTCTACCCTGCTGCTGGTTTTGTCTCGATGTTTAAAGATATGCGCAAACCAACAATTGAATTAAATCTGGAGCCTTCAAGTAATCAAGATCAATTTGATTTTGCTATACATAAACCTGCAACAGTCGCTGTTGAGGAATTTAAAAATTTATTAATAAAAAATATTAAATAATTTTTATTAACGTTATTAAATTTTTGTACACGATTAAATTTTTTATCATATTAAGTATCAGTAAGATTTGTTCTTAATATTACCTTAATCATTTCTTATTTTTATCAAATTTTATTTTTATAGAAGTTTTAGTGGCAACAGTTATTACAAGAATTATAATTTTTTTATTCTCCCTACTTATTATTGTTCTCCTACTTGCTGGTGCTGCTAAAGGTGATGATAATCTTCGTTTCCGTTTATTAAATTCTAAAGAGATGATTAAGCAAGAACTTCCATTAGATGGGAGTAATAAGGTTATTATTACTGAGTCTCAAGAGTACCCAAAAAGAACATATTTATTTGAACCTATAGTTATCTTTGATGATCATGACGAAGTAATGATTTGTGGATTTGAATTATCTACTGTTGATTTTACAGGTACAAAAATTATTATATCATTATATTCTGCCCTCTTTCCTAATGAAGTAGAAATAGAAAATTTAGTCCGATTAGAGGGAGTTCAGCTATCTCGTTTTGATGATGATATACCTTATGATGAAATGGATAAATTAGAATTATATCCATATGGAATGGATATTATTAAAAATAATCAATTGTTAGTAGCTATCGAACGTAACGAGGAGTCAAAATTTCCAATTGTTAGGAAAACAACTCAGAATTTCATTGAAGATAAAGCCATGGTACTAAAAGAATTTTACAGGGGAGAATTTGACTTGCATGTAGAATTTGTAAGAGGATATCCAATACATATCCCTGTTCCTAGTAATAGATATTATTTATTAAGAAAGATTGAAATGATAGATCTCTGTCTTTTAGAACTTAAAAACAATGAACGAAAAGCTAATTTACCTAAAGGGCAAATATATGAGGAAGCTTTTCACCGAACTGGATAAATTTTTTTTAAATATAATTTTATTCGTATCTTAAAGCATCAATCGGATTTAGATTTGCAGCTTTTCTTGCTGGATAAAAACCAAATATAATTCCAATTGATGAAGAAAAAACAAAAGATAGTACTATAGATATATAATCAAGACTCATTTTCCATTTAAAGTATTCACTTACACCAAATATTACTCCTAAGCCTAAAGCAATTCCTATCAAACCTCCAATTAGAGATATCATTAATGACTCAATTAAGAATTGAAGTAATATATCTCGTTTTTTTGCACCAACAGACATACAAACACCAATCTCTTTTGTTCTCTCGGTAACAGTAACAAGCATAATATTCATAATACCTATGCCCCCTACTATTAGTGAAATACCAGCAACTGTTGCGAGAAGAATAGACATAACCCTTGAAGACTCTTGTCTTGCATTTAAAAATTGTGCGTAGTTTCTTATAACAAAATCTGGATTACCATTTGCAGAAATTTTATGGAGTTTTCGCATAACCGTATCTACATCTTTTTCTGTTTTAAAAAGTAATTCAGAGGATCTAACATTAATCGTCATGCTACGAATTTGATCTCCTGGAAATTTTTTAGCAACTAATCTTTGTTTTGCTGTTTTTAGAGGAACAATGACAGTATCATCTAGGTCAGCCCAGGCTGTACCACCTTTTGCATCTAATAATCCTATGACAGTAAATGGAACTTTATTAATTCGAATTACTTCATCTATTGGGTTATCAGTATCAAATAAGTTTTTTTGAACTGTTTTTCCTATAATTGCAACTCTTGAACCAGAGTTTATTTCTTCATCTTCAAAACTTCTACCATTTTCAAATTTCCAGTTTCCTAGATCAAAATAATCATTTGTTGTTCCTGTAACAGTAGCAAGCCAATTATTTCCATTAGCAACAATCTGTGTACTTAGACTAACTCTTGGTGCTATAGCTTTTATTGCAGGTAATTCTTCTTTAAGTGCTTCCATATCTTTTAATGTTAAAGTATTAACAGAGTTAGTGCCCATAGACACACCTCTGTTAGAAGAACTCTGCGATCTAACAATTAAATTATTTGATCCAAATCTCTCAATTTGTTGTTCAACTTCAATCCTAGCACCTGAACCAATAGAAATCATTGTAATGACTGAACTAACACCAATAATGATACCAAGAGATGTTAAAATACTTCTTAAAATATTGGAACGTAAGCTTTTTTGTGAAAGATAAATAAGATCAGTTATTGACATTTTTTTTATCCTCTAAAATTTTACCATCTTTCATTTTTATAATTCTTGATCCATATTTAGCAATTTCATCTTCATGCGTTACAAGAACAATAGTTATACCTTTTTCATTTAAATCATTTAATATTTTCATAATTTCTAAACCAGTTTTACTATCTAAAGCTCCTGTTGGCTCATCTGCCAATATTAGTTTAGGGGAACCAGCTATGGCTCTTGCGATGGATACTCTTTGTTGCTGACCACCAGATAATTGATTGGGTCTATGATACAGTCTATCCTTTAATCCAACACTTTCTAGAGCTTTTAAAGCTAGTTTATTTCTCTCTTTTGAATCTTTGCCAGAATATAAAAGAGGAAGAACGACATTCTCAACAGCATTTAATCTTGGTAGTAAATTAAAGTTCTGAAAAACAAAACCAATATCTTTGTTTCGTAATTCTGCTAAATTATTTGAATTTAAAGTTGATACATTGTTATCTCTAAAAAAATAATCTCCGCTAGAGGGCACATCTAAACAACCTATGATATTCATTAATGTTGATTTTCCAGAGCCTGACGAGCCCATAATGCTCACAAAATCTCCTTCTTTGATTGAAAGATCGATATTATTTAATGCTAATAGTTTGTTATCTCCCATAACATACTCTTTAGACAGAGAATTAATATTAATCATGTTAAAATAATCGAAGTGCTTTTTTTTCAGAAGTTTCAACAATAATCTTTGATATTACTTCATCCCCTTCATTGACTTCACCTTTTATAATTTCTGTATAACCACCAGAGTTAAGTCCTGTAATTAAATCTATTTTTTCATGCGAACCTTCAACTAATTTATAAACTTTTTTTACATTTAAAGATTCCTTCAAGAAGAAAAATTTATTTTTTTGTTCATCGGTTAGTAATTCAAGAAGTGCATTTTCAATATATAATTGTATTTCTTTTCTTATTTTTTCTGGAGATAGATTTTTAGCTTCTAAAGAACCTCTAACTTTACCTAATTTAGGATAAACGCCTCTCATTTTGTTTTGTTGATCAGCAGTCATATTAATTTGGCCCATAATTTCTTGAAGTTGTGATGCTCCACCTCCGCTCCACCTACTTCCTCCTGATTTTTCCTTTGGTTTTTGATTTAATTTAACAGAAAGTGCAGAATTTTTTACTTTTAAAACTTCTTCTTTATTTTGAACAATTATATCAACATTAGCTGTCATGCCTGGTAAAAGTAAATTTTCAGGATTATCAAAAGATGCAATGACTTCATAAGTAATGACATTCTGATCATCTATTGGCGAATAACGTATTTGTGTAATTGTAGCATTTAATTTTCTATCTGGAAAAGCATCAGTAGAAAATTCAACATTCTGATTTTGTTTTATATTTCCAATATCTGATTCATCTATAAATATTTCTATATTCATTTTAGAAAGAGTCTCAGCTATTGTAAACATAATAGAGTCTTTTTGATACGCGCCCAAGACATCTCCAACACTAATATGCCTATCTAAAATAAAACCTTCTATTGGAGAAACTATTTTAGTTTTGACTAAATCTAACTTTCCACTTTCTAATGTTAGCTCTGATTGTTTTATAATTTTTTTAACTTCTTCAATTTCTGCTTTAATAATTTCTATTTGTGCTTTTCTTGAATTAATGATTGCATTCAGTGAAGCTATTTCAGACTCTAGGGTACTGTATTGAATAACTGCACTTTCAAAATCAAAATTTGCATCCTCAAAATCTCTTTTAGAAATAAATTTTTTATCAAATAATTTTTTTTTCTCTTCAAGATTTTCATTTAATTTTTTTATGTATAATGATGAGTCACTTAGTCTTGACTCTGCACCATATTTATTTGAAACGGAGTTATTTAATTCAGATATTGCTTTTTCAAGACTTGCTTCTTTTTGTTTTAATTTAGATCGAGAAATATCAACTAATGTTTGAGACTCCTTTACATTTAACATAAATGGATTTTGATCAAAAGTTGCTAGAACCTCGCCTTTATTTACTTGTTCATTAAAGTCTTTATTAATTTCAACTATTTTTCCCGATATCTCCGAAGATAATGTCAATGTTGAAGTTGGTATAATTTTGCCGGTAGCAGAAACGGTTTTTTTGATATTCCCTTTTTCAATTTTTATATACTCATAACTGGTAGTTGCTACTTCTGTATTTTTTAGTGAAAAGTAGTAATACCCTCCCACAGCAAGAACAATTATGAGTATTGAAATGATAATTTTTTTCATATTGTATATATTTAGGTTGAATATAGTTTTAGAAAAGAAAAAGATACAATATAATTATATGGGGTATAAAGCCCTCACCGCTGAGGGAGTTTTGTCCCATTTTTTAATATTGTAGAAAATAATCAAAAAATGATAAATTTATAAATTTAAATATTTTTCAAATTAATAATAAAAATGTTAGGATAAAAAAATACAAATGATTGAATACAATATTAACTATTTTATTGATCTAGATAAATTTCCCATACACGAAAATAAAAGTACTAAATATAAAAAAATTATTAAAGAAGCGCGTGAAGCTTTGAATTATGATGGATGCTATGTGTTAAAATCTATTGTTAATTCAAATTCAATTAAAGATATGCAACTTGAAGCTTCAAGTATTGAAAATTTAGCCCATTATACATCGAATAAAGTCAATGTTTATTTTAGTAAGGATGACCCTTCATATCCCGAGGATCACCCACGTCGTTTTTTTATGGATAGAAGTAATGGTTTTGTTTCAGGTGATAAATTTCCAAAAAATTCTAAAATAAAAGATTTGTATTACTCCGATATACTAAAAAACTTTATTGCTGATTGTTTAGAAGTAAAAATGTATCACTATGCTGATCCATTAGCTTCATTAACAATAAATGTAAATAAACCAGGCGATCGTTTTTCATGGCATTACGATACAAATGAATTTACTGTCACCATGCTAGTGCAAGATTGTGATAAAGGAGGAATTTTTCAATACGTACCAAACATCAGAAATAAAAATGATGAATGTTATGATGAAGTTCAAAAACTTCTTCATGGAGATAAATCTAAGATAAAAGAAATAAAACTTAATGAAGGCGATCTTCAATTATTTAAAGGTCGTTATGCACTTCACCGTGCAACAAGAGCTGAGGGAAATAAAACAAGAAATTTAGTTGTATTTACATATACTGAAAAGGAAAACGTTATTGGTTCTACTTACAGAACAGAAGAGCTTTACGGTAAAACGCTTGATGTTCATAAACAAACAAAAGTTAGAAGCGATAATCTTACGGATTAAAATTATGAAAAAAATTGGAATGATAGGTCTTGGAAATATGGGTAGTGCAGTTGCACGAAATATACAAAGAGCTAACTACCCTCTTTACGTTTTCGATATTAATAAAGAAGCAGGGAAAAATGTAATAAACAACGGTGGTATAGTTACGAGCTCACCAAAAGAGCTTTTAAATGAAGTTGATATAGTTGTTTCAATGGTTTTTGGACCAAAAGAAATTGAAGAAGTCTTAAAGGGTGAAAATGGTATGCTCCAAGCATCTTGCGAGGATAAAGTTTGGATAGATTTAACAACTAGCTCTCCTACTTTAATGAGACATTTGGCCAAGGAATTTGAAAATGCAGGTGGATATTCAGTTGATGCTCCTGTTACAGGATCATTAGACTCAGCAATACGCGGAGATATGATAATGTTTGTTGGAGGATCAGAAGTTGCTCTGGAAAAAGCAAATGAAGTTTTGGATAAAATTGGTAAAACAAGACGAGTTGGAAAATATGGCAATGGATACGTAGCAAAGCTTGTTAATAATCAATTATGGAAAATTCATGCTTCAGCAATTGGAGAAGCAATGGTTTTAGCTAAAAAAGCAGGATTAGAACCAGATGTTTGGTGGGAAGTAATGAAAGGCGGTGCAGCAGATAGTTTTGTTCTTCATCACGATGTTCCATCAATATTTGCTGGACATTATGATCCATCATTTCGTGTAGAATTAGCCTTAAAGGATTTAGATTTGATACAAGAATTAGTTAAAGAAAATAATACTAGATCTGAATTAACTAATGCTGCACATGATAGATTTAAAGAAGCAAAAGAACGTTACGGTGATAAAGCTGGAGAAATGACAGTTTGTAAATTAATTGAGGAAGATGCGAATATAAATTTACAAGTAGATGGCGAATGGATTGCACCATGGGAAGTAAAACATCCAAGTGATAAATAGATCATGTTCTAAGTGTTGTTTTAGCTACAACTAAAGCATCTCTTTTATTTTCTCTGTAAACTATGTAAATACCGCTAGTAACAATTAGTATGATCCCAATAAAAGAATAAATATCTGGAATTTCTGAAAAGATAAAAAACCCTATCACTACGCTAAATAGTAAATGAATATATTCTGTTGGTGCGTTTACAATTGCTGATCCTATTCTATATGCTGCAATTAAACTTATAATACCAAAACTTCCTAATATTGAAATAAGTATAATAATTGCAATTGTTTGAAAATCATTAAGTATCCAAGGATTATTGAGATTATCCAGTATAATAAAATTAATATCTGAATAATAAATCAGAATACTAAATAAGTTACCACCAAAAAAAGCTCCAATGTAAATATGAAAAGTTTGTTGAAATAAAGTGTCTTCTCCAGCTGTTTTACGAGCAAGTAACATACTAATACTGTACGTTAATGCAGTAAAAATTGGAAACAGCATATATATATTAATATCAGTGAAAGATGGTTTAATAATAAAAATAGTTCCAATAAATCCAACACATACAGATAATATTCTATTTATACCTATTTTATTTTTTAAAATAAAATGAGATAATATTGTTATAAATAAAGGACTAACAAAGAAAAGACTTGTGGCTTCAGCTAAACTAATTTTACCTATTGAAATAAAGAATAATAAAAAACCAATAAAGAAAAAAAATCCCCTAAATATAGCAACAAAAGGATAGGCAGATTTGAAAACAATGTTTTCTTTTTTATAAAGTAAATAACAAATCAATATAATAATTCCAACAGTCGCTCTAAAAACAAGAATTTGAAGAAGAGATAAATCATTAACTGTTAATTTAATTAATGTATCTTGAACAATAAAAAATGACATTCCAGTTATTATTAAAATAAGACCTTTAATGTTATTATTCATTGTAATTAATTTAAGTACTATTTATGTATTAGTTTGAATAAAAAAATAGTATTAATTCATTTGTGATAGATTTTTTTTCAAGATTAAAAGATAACAGGTTTTTTCAATTTACAGTTGTTACGATTATTATACTAAATGCCATACTTATTGGGGCAACTACATATCAACTTGATCCAATTTTTTTAAATATTGTTCATATTCTCGATTATTCAATAACAGTTTTCTTTGTAGTAGAGATTCTAATTCGATTTATAGGTGAGAAAGAAAAGAAAAATTTTTTAAAAGATGGGTGGAATGTATTTGATACTTTAATTGTTGCTATATCACTTATTCCTATACCAAATAATTCAAGTTTTTTAGTATTAAGACTTTTGAGAATATTTAGAGTTTTGCGATTAATATCTGTCATACCGGAATTAAAAAAAATAATAGAAGCAATACTTGCTTCAATAAAAAGAGTATTTTTTGTAAGTCTTCTTTTATTTATTATTCTTTATATATATGCAACAATGGGATCAATTTTATTTGGTGAAAATGATCCTGAGAGATGGAAAGATCTTGGCATTTCTCTAATTACACTTTTCCAAGTTTTAACGTTATCTAGTTGGGAAAATGTTATGTTGCCTATGCAGGCAATCTATTGGTGGGCATGGATTTATTTTTTTAGTTTCATTGCTATATGTTCTATAACAATTTTAAATCTTGTAGTTGCAATACTTGTTGATGTAGTAAACCATCAAAATGATTAAATTTTAAAAATAATTACTAATATGAAAAGCTATAATTACTGGGTTAAATCACTAATTTATTGTAATTTAAATATATATTGATTAAATTATACTTAGCAGTTGCAGTAACCTGCTTTATCAAAACTTCTGCAGTATCAAGTTAACCTGCATTATCAAAACAATATGGAGGAAAAATGTTTGACAAAAAAAATGATAATGAAAATTTAACTAAAGATGTTTTTAGACCAGCAAAAGGATCTGCCAAGGTTGTAATTGGAAATGGTGTAACATTAAAAGGTGAAATCTTAAAAGCAGATGAAGTACAAATTGATGGTGAAGCTGATGTTATTATGAAAACAGATAATTTAGTTATTGGCGTAACAGGTAACTGCAAGGGAAATATAGAAACACATAATATCGATGTCTGGGGAAAGCTAGATGGGGATATTAAGGCTTTTGGTACTTTAACAATTCAAGAACAAGGTATCGTTTCAGGATCAGTTGAATATCAGAATTTGCAGATCAAACTTGGTGGTAAAATGAGTGGTGATATTAAATTATCTGATAAAATTCAGCCAATAAAAAAAGAGACAAAAGTTAATCAAGATACATCAAGCACATCAATGCAAGAGGCTCTAAAAAAAGAAGATAAATAATAATTATTTAAATTTATTTATTAAACAGATAATTTCTTTTTAGGAATGCTTTTATCGGCGTCATAAAATGGTTTTTTTACTATTTGACCGTTATGTGTACTTTCATTAATTTTAATTTTAATGTCCGTTCCAATTGCTGAATAATTATTACTAATCATACCCAATGCAATATTTTTTTTTAATCTAGGTGAAAAAACCGCTGATGTAATATGTCCAACTTTTTCATCATTAACAATAATGGGCCAAAAAATTGTATTAGGTCCTTTTAAAGGATCAGAATTAATTATAATGCCTACTTGTTTTCTTGTAACACCAACTTTTCTAATTTTTAAAAGAGCTTCTTTACCTATAAATTTATTATCATTGTCTAGATTTATTAGTCTATCTAAACCTAACTCAAATGGATTGGTATTTATATCTGCATCTGCATGATAAGATAACATTCCACCTTCAATACGTCTAATAGTAGAAGTGTGTCCGGGTTTAAGATTATATTCTTTCCCAACTTCCATTATTAATTCCCATAGCTGATCACCTTTAGAAGAGTCTCTTAAAAATAATTCAAATCCAAGCTCAGTAGACCAGCCGGTTCTTGAAACTACTAGAGGTATCCCTTTAAGTTCAGTTTGAATAAGCCAATAATATTTTAATTTAGTAATTTTATTTCCAAAAAGTTTTTTCATAATATCAATTGATTTTGGACCTTGTAACTGAAGTGGCGATACATCTGGCTCCTTAATTGAAACGTTAAGACCTGAATTAATTGCAACTCCTTGAGCCCAAAGAAGTATGTCGCTATCGCCTAAGGATAGCCAGAAATGATTTTCAGCCAATTTTAATAATACTGGATCATTTAATAATCCACCTTCATTATTTGTAATGATAACATATTTACATTGCCCTACAGACAAATTTGATAAATCTCGTGGTGTTAATAATTGTGTGAATTTTGCAGCATCAGGACCTGTTATTTCTACTTGTCTCTCTACTGCTACATCACATAAAATTGCATTATTAATTAAATTCCAAAAATTTTGTTCAGGATCTCCAAAGTCCCTGGGTATATACATATGATTATATACTGAAAATGCTTTAGCCCCCCATCTTACAGTAGAATTAAAAAATGGTGATTTTCTAATTTGAGTACCAAATCCAAAATCCTTAGACATATTCGCATCACTATAGAAAAAATATATTAATTAAAAGTATTTAATTAAAATATGTAATGGAGAGTTTAAGATATTAATTGCACCATTCACCTTGTTTAAATATTGGAACTAAATTTCCGTTTTGGTCTTTTCCTGAAACATCAATTTTACCAGATCCAATCATCCAATCTATGTGAATCATACTTGAATTCCCCCCTCTAGATTTAATTTCATCAGGAGTTAAGTTTTTTTTACTTTTAAAACATTTAGAATAACATTGACCTAGCGCAATATGAGAAGCTGCATTTTCATCGAATAATGTGTTATAAAAAGTTATTCCTAGCTGAGAAATAGGAGAACTATTAGGAACTAAAGCTACTTCACCAAGTCTTCTGGAGCCTTCATCTGAGTCTAAAACTTTTAGAAGGACATTTTCTCCTTTAGATGAGCTTGCATTAATAATTTTACCATCCTTAAACTCTACTTGTATGTCTTCAATTAACGTCCCTTGATATGATAAGGGTTTTGTCGAACTTGCCTTCCCATTAACTTTGAGTGCATGAGGAGTTGTAAATACTTCTTCTGAGGGAATATTAGGATTGCAAATTATTCCATTTTGTGATTCTGAAGCTCCACCCATCCATTCATGATCATCAGCAAGACCTATTTCTAAAGAAGTTCCTGGACCATCATAATGCAATGAAGCAAAATTCATTGAATTTAACCAATCTGTTTTTTCACGTAAATTTTTATTATGATTATCCCATTCTGCGATTGGGTCATCAGATAATACTCTCGAAGCGTGAAATATTGCATCACCAAGTTTTTTTATCGCATCTTGTTCGTTGACATTGGGAAAAACTCTTTTTGCCCAAGCTTTGCCTGGCCAAGAAATAATATTCCAATTAATTTTAAACTCGGTTATTCTCTCTCTTGCAGGTTTATATGCAACAGCATTAGCTTTATTTGCACGAGATACTTTTTCAGGATCCATCTTAGCTAAAAGCATTGGGTCGTCACCAGCAATAGCCATTCTTGCTGTATTATTGTCAAAAGCCTCACCCATTCCATTGTATAACCAATTAGCTGCTATATCAAAAGACTCATTAGGAGCGTATTTAAAGCGAGAAAGAGTAATATCAGAGTCAGAAAATAAAGGAGTAACAATTCCAGCACCTTCTTTATATGCATGTTCACAAATTTTTCTAACTAATGGAAGTGACTCAATTGGCGCTGTTATAAGTAAATTTTGACCTTTTTGTAATGCTACACCTCTTTTTATTGATAAGTATGCTAATTTATCTAAGTTATTTATATCTAATGCGTTTTCCATATTTATTTAAATAGTTTTGAATAACTTAAAAGTCTATATAATTTTTATAAATTTACCATCTTAAACTCATACAACTCAAACCTGCATCTACTTTATAAATTTCACTAACTTTAATATTAATTATATCATAATTTTTTGATAAAATATCATTTGCTTTTTTAAAACCTTCAGGAACAAGTAATTTATCATTTATTCTTAAAGAATTAGCTGCACCCTCCTCACCAATGGGCAATTCTATTAAGTTATAATTTGATTCTAAATAATCTAATTTTGCCATTTTACTGCTTACTAAAATGACATCTTCATCAATTAAACTGCATTCAGATTTAAAATGAAGAACATTTTTAGGTGTCTCACAAATTGAGACACTCGCTCCAAGTGAATTAAGTATAATAGATAAGTTTTCAGCTCCTAATTTATTTGTTCTATTACTTAAACCGATAATAAAATGATTGTATATATTTAATATATCACCACCCTCAATGAATCCATTTTCAATAAAATATATATTTTCAAAATATTCTTTTATTTCGTTGCTAATAATTTTTTTCTCTCCATTTCTGCTTGGATCTGATGGATTAAGTATAATACAATTATTTTTATAAATAAGAGCTGGATCTTCTACGAAAATACTGTCGGGAAAATCTTCAAGTGTCTCAAGTAAATTTACTTTTAAATTTAATTCATTCATAACTTTAACGTAGTTATTATGTTCTTCGAGTATGTTCTTAAATACAGGATTAATATTTTGAGAACTAAGTGCATTCTCAATACTTTTGTTTGGTTTTCTTATTATTATATTTTTAAAACTATATGTCATATATTAATGGAGCTAAGGGCACTATTATTGTTAAAAATTTATAAATAAAAGTTATAAAAAATATTAATTAATTTTTTCAACTTTTCCTGATTTATAAATTCTTAATTTGTCGCCAGGATTAGCTTCAAATGATACAACTGTATCAGAAAAAAAAGCTTTTCCATCATGCTTATTGTTGTATTGTGAATAAAAAACAACAGGATATTGACTTTGCGTTAAATATCCATTTCCTGCATCTACTAATTTTGTATAAATAATTGCTTGTTGATCCTGCGGAGTTAAAGTAATTTTTCTACCTTGTTGATTTTTTAGACCATTATTGTCTACCATTTCAATATGAAACACTAGAGGAGAAATATCTGTTTCATTTATAAATATTTTTTGCCCTCCTTTGTCTAGATTAGCTATAAGATCAATTTTTGAGTCATCATTTATTAAAAAATAGCTTGGTGCTTCTAATGCAACTCTAATTTTTTCATTACTTGATGATCTTTTATTTATTTCAAACTCCCACCATTTCGCTCTTTCAGCAATAAATCCTTCAGGTGATCCAAGAAGAGAAAATGACCTGATATTTTCTAATGGTCTCCATGAATTAATAATATCAATCCAGCCATCCATATTTATGTCAAAAACGCTCATACCGCTATCATTATGAGGAGATGGTTGGACCAAACAATGCGCAAATTCAAATTTATTATTTTTTTGCGTATAAATTAACGGACCTATAGTATTTTGATGGTAAATTACGTCCAACAATCCATCATTGTTTATATCTGCAATTGATAGTCCTTCGTCAAATTGTAATGGTAGACCAAACGACTCTCTTTTATCTGTGAAAGTATTATCTTTATTGTTTATAAAAAGTCTACTAGCTACTATAAAATCTAGCCAACCATCATTATTAAAATCTGCAACGCTTGCTCCTTCAGCTCTCATATTTACTGAAGTATTTGATATTGCAACATTTGCTTCAAAAGCTCTGTCTACAAATTTACCATTACCATTATTTATTAAAAAAAAAGATTGGGGTTTTTTATCAAAAAAACCCATTTTATGCAGAGAGTATTTAGCATTTATATCAGTGGAACATGATAGATAAATATCTAAATCACTATCATTATCAAAATCAGCTATTAAAACTTGTTCGTGATCATTACATAGCAGTTCTAATTTACGAAATGTTTTATCCTCTTTTAGTATCCCATCATTGTTAATAAGCAATGCTACATTTTGAATGCCATTTGTTAATTTGGTTTTTTTAAAAACTAATGCATCAACACTATTATCATTATTAAAATCTCCATGAAAATAATATAGTGATTGATTATTTTCAAAAACAGAAAGTATATCAAATTTTTTTATCTTCAATACAGCTTGTATCC
>CABYIF010000025.1 GCA_902518985.1 uncultured Alphaproteobacteria bacterium
TAGAGCTCTTGTAGCAAACATGATTCACGGTGTTTCAGTTGGTTTTTCAAAAACTCTAGAATTAAATGGTACTGGTTATAGAGCAAGTGTTTCAGGCTCAACACTTAAACTTCAATTGGGATATAGTCATGACGTAAACTATGACATTCCTAAAGAGGTAAAAATTGAGTGCCCTAAGCAAAATATTATAAAGTTATCAAGTTTCGATAAAGAAAAACTAGGAGCTGCAGCTGCTAAAATTAGGTCATATAGAAAACCTGAGCCATTTAAAGGAAAAGGTATTAAATATAGTGATGAGTTTATTTTTAGAAAAGAAGGTAAAAAGAAATAGTATATTATGAAAAGTAGAGCTGAAAAAATAAGATACAAGATAAAAAAAGTTTCTAATAGAAATAGACTAACAGTATTTAAGTCAAACTGCCATCTTTACGCACAATTAATTGATGATAATAAAGGAATAACTCTTGCGAGTTCTTCGTCTATTGAACCTTCGATTAAAAATAAAAAATTAAACAAAAAAGATACAGCAGAATTAATTGGAAAAGAAATAGCGAAAAAAATTATTTCTAAGGGTATTAAAGAAATAGCCTTTGATAGAGGTAAATATAAATATCATGGTTTAATAAAAATCCTTGCTGAAGCGGCAAGATCAGAGGGGATAGACTTTTAGGGGAATAATATGTTTGATAATGATAAAAGTGATTTTAGTGAGCATCTTGTTACAATAAATCGGGTAGCTAAGGTTGTAAAAGGTGGCAGAAGATTTGGTTTTGCAGCAATAATGATAGTAGGTGATTCAAAGGGCAGAGTTGGAATTGGAACAGGCAAGGCAAAAGAAGTTCCTGAAGCTGTTAGAAAAGCTACTGAAAATGCAAAGAATAAAATGATAAGAGTTCATTTAAAAGAAAACAGAACAATTCATCATGATGTTGTTGGGCGTTTTGGAGCTGGAAAAGTTATATTAAGGTCAGCAGCTCCAGGAACAGGAATTATTGCAGGTGGCCCAATGAGAGCTCTATTTGAGTCTTTGGGTATAAAGGATGTTGTAGCAAAATCAACGGGTACTTCAAATCCTCATAATATGTTAAAAGCTACTTTTAACGCTTTCAAAATGTCAGAGTCACCAAAAACTATTGCATCCAAAAGATCAAAAAAAGTTAATGAAATTAATAATAAAAATTTAGAAAATTAAAAAATGAAAATAAACGAATTAAAATCATCATTAATATCACGAAAAAAATCTAAAAGACGTGGAAGAGGAGCAGGTTCTGGCCTAGGAAAAACCTCTGGAAGAGGAGTTAAGGGGCAAAAGTCTAGATCTGGAGTTTCTATTAATGGTTTCGAAGGCGGTCAAATGCCTTTGTACAGAAGGTTACCAAAAAGGGGTTTTAAAAATCCATTTAAAATAAAAACTCAACAAGTTAATTTTACAATATTGAATAATATTATTAAAAAATACAAGTTAAACAGAGATTTGATTAAAGAATCTGAATTATTTGAAAAGAAGATTCTAAAAAAATCCAAAGGTAATTTGAAACTACTTAACGTCGGAAATATTGACGGGCCTTTTAATCTTGAAATATCTTTTGCTTCAAAAAAAGCTATTGAAGTTTTACAAAGTGCTGGTGGTAAAATTACTATAACAAAAAAATAATATGGCAACGGCAGCAGATAGACTAGCAAATAATCTAAACTTTGGTGCACTAGGTAAGGCTACAGAACTTAGACAAAGATTATTTTTTACTTTAGGAGCTTTAATAGTATTTCGACTAGGAACTTTTCTACCTATACCTGGTATTAATCCAATTGCTCTTCAACAATTTTTTGAACAACAATCATCCGGTATATTAGGTATCTTTGATACCTTCTCTGGAGGTGCCTTGGGACGTATGGGTATATTCGCACTTGGAGTAATGCCTTATATTTCATCATCAATTATAATGACTTTAATGCAATCAGCTATTCCAACTTTAAAAGCATTAAAAGAACAGGGTACTAAAGGTAGAAGACAATTGCTTCAATACTCTAGATATCTAACAGTGATTATTGCAGCTCTGCAAGGATACGGTGTTTCTATTGGTTTAGAGTCAATGCAAACAGCTTATGGCAATATTGTTTTTGAACCAGGAATATTTTTCAGATTAACAACAATTATAACTTTAGTCGGTGGAACAATATTCTTGATGTGGTTAGGCGAACAAATTACTTCAAGAGGAGTTGGTAATGGAATTTCTCTAATTATCACTGCTGGTATTATTGCTAACTTGCCCAGTGCTTTCGTAAGTACACTTCAACTTGGTCGAACTGGAGAATTGAGTGTTGCTTTTATTTTAGGTATTCTGATTCTAGTACTATTACTAATAATTTTTATAGTTTTTGTTGAAAAAGGTCAAAGAAGATTGCCTGTGCAATATCCAAAGAGACAAGTAGGTAACAAAATTTATGGAGGTCAAAGTTCTCATCTGCCTTTAAAGATTAATACTGCAGGTGTTATTCCAGTAATTTTTGCTTCATCAATTTTATTATTACCAAATACCATGTCTGGTTTCGGAGCAGGGTCATCGAGTGATATTTTTATTTTAATATCAAGTTATCTTGGAAGAGGGCAGCCCCTTTATTTAGCTTTATACGCTGCCATGATAATATTTTTTGGGTTCTTTTATACAGGTATTGTATTCAATCCCGATGAGCAAGCTGAAAACTTGAGAAAATATGGAGGTTTCATTCCAGGTATAAGACCCGGCGAAAATACTGCTAATTATATAGAATTTGTTTTAACAAGACTAACAACAATAGGTACAATTTATCTTACATTTGTAGCATTACTACCCGAATTTTTATTATCTAAAACTTCAATTCCTTTTTATTTAGGTGGAACAGCATTATTAATTGTAGTTGTTGTTATGATTGATTTTATTACCCAGATTCAGTCACATTTATTTCAACATCAATATGAAAATCTTCTTAAAAAAACTAAGTTAAAAGGAAGAAGATAGTTGATAAATATTATTTTTTTTGGACCCCCAGGGGCTGGTAAAGGTACACAAGCTAAAATTATTTCAAACAAACTTAGTTTGCCACATTTATCTACAGGAGACATTTTAAGATCAAAAATAAAACAAAATGATAATCTTGCCTTAGAAGTTAAAGATATAATTGCAAATGGAAAACTCGTGCCTGATAATATTTTAAATAAAATAGTATCAGAAAAATTAATTGATGATTGTAAGAATGGTTTTATATTAGATGGCTATCCTAGAACTTTAGACCAATCTAAGTTCTTAAATAATCTTCTTAATGAATACTCTCTTAATTTGAATTATATATTTAATATTAGTGTTAATTTTGAATTATTAACTAAAAGAATACTAAATAGATCAATTGAAGAAAATAGAGAAGACGATAACGCTGATGTAATAAAAACTAGGTATCAGGAATATAAAAATACTACACAAAAAGTTTCAGATTTCTACAAGACAGTTTATAAAGAAATATTTCACGAAGTTGATGGAGATGCTGAGATTGAAGAAATTACGAAAAAAATAATAAAAATTCTCAAAAATCGATGATTTTTGGGAAAAATTTACTATTTCTCTACTTGACTAGAGCCTTATAAATCATGTATTCACCCTCATTTATTTCCATAGGACATTATAATGGCTAGAATTTCAGGTGTAAATATTCCAACTAATAAGAAAGTGCACATATCATTAACCTACATTTTTGGAATTGGCAAAAAGATTGCAAATGACATATGTACTGATGCATCAATAGATACAACTAAAAGAGTAAGTGACTTAAATGATGAGGAACTAAATAGGATAAGAGATCTTATTGATAACAAATATTCTGTTGAGGGTGATCTAAGAAGAAAAGTTTCAATGGATATAAAAAGATTAAATGACTTAGGGTGTTATAGAGGTCTAAGGCATAGAAAAAAATTACCAGTCCGAGGACAGAGAACGCACACAAATGCCAGAACAAGAAAAGGAAAAGCAGTAGCTATAGCTGGTAAGAAAAAAGTAACTAAAGGTTAAAATGGTTGAGAAAAAGAAAAGTAAAGTAAAAAAGAAAGTTTCATCTGGAATAGCACATATTGTATCTTCCTTCAATAATACAATAATTACAATATCTGATGATAATGGTAATGCGCTAGCATGGTCCTCTTCAGGTCATAAAGGTTTTAAAGGATCACGAAAGTCAACTCCATATGCAGCTCAGATCGCAGCGGAGGATGTTGGCAACAAAGCGAAAGAGTATGGATTAAAGTCACTTAAAGTTGAAGTTTCAGGACCAGGTTCTGGAAGAGAATCAGCGTTGAGATCATTGCAGTCAATAGGTTACGTAATTACATCCATTAAAGATGTAACACCAATACCTCATAATGGATGTAGACCACGAAAAAGAAGAAGAGTTTAAAATAGTAAGGAGAGTTAAGTGTTACAAAAAAATTGGAGTGAACTAATAAAACCAAGTAAAATGGAAGTAAATGTCGATGAAAGTAACGGCAAAAGAGGAGTTCTTACAGCTGAACCTCTTGAAAGAGGTTTCGGGCTTACTTTAGGAAATGCTATAAGAAGAATATTACTCTCCTCTCTTCAAGGTGCTGCAATAACTTCGGTTAAAATTAAAGGTGTAGTTCATGAGTTTTCAACAATACCTGGGGTCAAAGAAGACTTAACAGACATCTTATTAAACTTAAAAACTATAGCAGTTAAGGTTCATTCTTCAGGCTTGAAAAAAATGTATTTAAAATCTTCTGGTTCAGGTGAATTAAGAGCAGGTAATTTTGAAACTGACTCTGAAACTGAGATCATGAATCCAGATCAACTGATCATGACTCTAGACTCGAATGCAGATGTAGAAATAGAAGCTAACGTAGAAACTGGAAAAGGTTATGTTTCAGCAGAAGTAGCTGAGGACGAAAATAAAATAATTGGTGAAATTAAATTAGATGCAATGTTTAGTCCTGTAATTAAGACTTCTTATAAAGTTGAAAATAGTAGGGTGGGTCAGGTCACTGACTATGATAAATTAATATTTGATGTTGAAACAAATGGAGTTATTACCCCGGATGATGCAATTGCTCTAGCAGCAAGAATACTTCAGGATCAGCTTCAACCCTTTATTAATTTTGATGAACCTGAAGCCGTCCCTGACCAATCACAAGCTGAAAAACTATCTTTCAACTCTAATTTACTGAAAAAAGTAGAGGAGCTAGAACTATCTGTGAGATCAGCCAATTGCCTGAAAAATGATAACATTATATATATAGGAGATCTTGTTCAAAAATCAGAGTCAGAAATGTTAAGAACGCCTAATTTTGGAAGAAAATCTCTAAATGAAATAAAAGAAGTATTACAGCAAATGGAATTAAACTTAGGAATGTCAGTCCCTGATTGGCCTCCAGAAAATATTGATGAGCTCGCTAAAAAATATGAGGATCCTTTTAATAAGTAAATTATGAAGCATAACATCAAAAATAAGAAACTTAATAAAACTTCAACTCATAGAAAGTCAATGTTTATGAATCTCTCTAATGCCCTTATTAAGCATGAGCAAATTACAACAACTTTACCAAAAGCTAAAGAGTTAAGAAGATTTATTGAAAAGATCATTACTTTAGGAAAAAATGGAAGTCTCCAGTCAAGAAGAAAAGCCATATCAATTTTGCAAGATCAAAAGATGACTAAAAAACTTTTTGATGTTCTTGGTGACAGGTATAAGAAAAGAGATGGCGGTTATACCCGTATCATTAAAATTGGTAATAGATTTGGCGACAATGCCCCTACAGCTGTAATTGAATTTGTTGATAGGGATGAAAATGCTAAAGGTCAAGACAGTGGACCTGTAATTGAAAAAAAACCTACTGAAGAAGTAGAAGATCAACCTCAAGCTTAAATATTGTTGGAAATATTATTAGTGGCCTTTGGAGGAGCTGCTGGTGCAGTGGTAAGATTTGCTTTTAGTTATTTTTCAAAATTATACTTATACAACTATTTTTTTGTAACTTTATGTATAAACGTAATTGGATCATTTTTTATTGGTTATTTAGTATCTTTAGGGATAGCTAAAAATTTATCAGCATCATTTATAAAATATTTTTTAATAATTGGATTTTTAGGTTCATTTACAACTTTTTCAGCATTTTCTTTTGAAGTTGTAGAACTTTTTTTATTAAAAAAATATTATTTAAGTTTTTTATATATTTTTTTAACGATTTTTTTATGTATTGTTGCAGCATACATAGGAATGTACATTAATAATTTTGATTAAAATCATAAAAATAGAAGAAGATTATAATATTAGATTAGATAAATATCTAAAAAATATATATTCTACGCTCACACAGAGTTTCATAGAAAAAAATATAAGAAAAAAAAATATTTTAATTAATGACGCTAAAACATCCTCTCAATACATTATAAAAAAAAATGATAATCTAAAAATATGTAATTTTAGCGAAGATAAATATAAAAACAAAATTATTTTTAAAAAAAATGTTAATATTCCAAATTATATTTTTCAATTATTTAAAAAATCAATAGTTTTTCAAAATCTTGATTTTATAATATTAAATAAATGGGCTTTAATTGCTACACAAGGTGGAAGTAAAATTAATTTTTCAATTGATGATATAATTAATAAAGTTTCACCAGAGTATAAATTGGTTCATAGATTAGATAGAGAGACATCCGGTCTACTAATAATTGCTAAACACACAAAATCAGCTAGATTTTTTGGAAATCTCTTTAAAAAAAAATTTATAGAGAAAATATATATAGCGATATGTGAAGGAAGACCTAAAATGAATGAGTCAAATGTAGAATTAGATATTAAAAATAAAATGAACAAGATTGAAAATACTAAAACTTATTATAGAGTTATGTCTTACCAAAATGGAATTTCATGTATATTATATAAACCCCTCACTGGTAAGACGCATCAATTACGAATAGTATCAAAAAACCTAGGTTGTCCAATAATTGGTGATTATAAATACAATCATCAATCTAATTTTAAAAAGGAAATATTAAAACTAAATGCCCATAGTTTGAAATTTACATTTGATGATAAAAATTATGAATTTTTTTCTGAATTACCAGAGGATTTTGTATCGTTTACTAAAAAATATAAACTTAAATTATCATTTATAAAAAATTATTCTAAATTTTAGAAAGTTTTTCTACGAAAATATTTTTAAATCTTTCGTCAAATTCTTCATCAGAAACAGTAATTCCCAATTCTTCTAATGATGTATTTTCATAACCTTTTAATCCGCAAGGATTTATATTATTATAATATTTTAAATTAGGTCTGATATTAAAACTTAATCCATGATATGTTACCCATTTAGAAATTCTTAATCCTATAGCTCCAATTTTTTTTTCTTTATCAAAATTTATGTTATTATTTTTTGTTACCCAAACCCCAACTCTATTTTTAAATGACTTAGCTTCAATTTTATATTCTGCTAGATAACTTATTAATGAATTTTCAATTACGCCAATAAATTTTCTAATATCTTTTTTTCTATTATTTAAATTTATTAAAAAATATACAATTCTTTGACCTGGTCCATGATATGTTGTTTTACCACCTCTATTGGATTTTATTATTCTAATATTACTATAGTTTATTATTTCACTTTCATCAGCACTTGTACCTTGAGTATAAATATGGTCATGATTAAGAAACCATAACAATTCATTTTTTTTATTATTTTGGATTTGTTTTATCCTACATTTCATAAATTCAATTGATGATTCGTAATTTACCAATTTATTTGATGTTTTAAATTCAATATCGTACATTTTCTCTAAATATTAAGATCTATTGATACTTAATATCCTATCTGTTATTTAATTCTACAATATTAAACTAGCGGCTGTGGCGGAATTGGTATACGCGCAGCGTTGAGGTCGCTGTGGGATTTATCCTGTGGAAGTTCAAGTCTTCTCAGCCGCACCAAATTATGATTGATAAAAATATAAGCAAAAATAGTTTTTCTCCAAAGGAGTCTGTTAAAATTGTAACTGATTTTTTAAATAATTATCAAAACACCAAAGTCTTAAATTATCTTAAAGAAATGCATAATGCTGATGTAGCAGATATTTTACAAAATTTAGACCCTGTTCTTAGATTAAGTCTACTCAATATAATCAGTTCAAGATTTGATCCAGAAATTTTAACATACCTTAATGATAGTTTGAGAGATGAAGTTGTTGAAACCTTAGATATAAAACAGTTAGCAAGTAATGCAAAAACTCTAGATATTGATGATGCAGTTGATTTAGTTGAAGATTTAGAAGAGACAGATCAAAATACTTTTTTAGAAAATTTAGAAGAGACTGAAAGATCATTAATAAAGGAGGGTCTTAAATATCCAGAAGATTCTGCAGGAAGATTGATGCAAAGAAAATTTGTAGCATTAGATAAAACATGGAACGTTGGTCAAGCTATAGATTATTTAAGAAGTAATAAAAAAGAATTACCAGAAGATTTCTATGATATTTTTTTAATAGATAATGAACATAGAGTAGTTGGTGTTGTGCCCTTAGGCAGATTAATGGGATCAAAAAGAAGTATAAATTTAGACACAATAAAAAATAAAGAAACAAGAGTTATAGATGTTAATATTGATCAAGAGGAGGTAGCTTATCTGTTTAGTAAATACGGATTAGTAAGTGCCGCTGTTGTTAATAATAGTGATAGGATAATAGGCTCAATAACTGTTGATGATGTTGTTGAAGTTATAGAAGAAGAAAGAGAAGAAGATATGTTAAAGTTAGGAGGAGTAGGTCAAACAGATATTTATAATGCAGTTATTGATACAACTAAATCAAGATTTTCATGGCTTTTAGTAAATTTATTAACCGCTGTTGTTGCTTCTATAGTAATAGGTTTCTTTGAAGCTTCAATTGAGAAAGTTGTTGCACTTGCAATTCTAATGCCCATTGTAGCTTCTATGGGTGGAAATGCTGGAACACAAACGCTAACTGTTGCGGTTAGAGCACTTGCAGTTAAAGAACTTACAACCTCTAATGCTCTAAAAATAATTACTAAGGAAACATTTATTGGTGGAATAAATGGAATTATTTTTGCAATCATAATTTCATTAGTATCTATGTATTGGTTTCAAGATTTAATGTTAGGAATTATAATTGGTTTAGCAATGGTGCTTAATTTAATTGTAGCTGGTTTTGCAGGAACTATTATCCCATTAACATTAGATAAATTAAAAATTGACCCAGCTTTAGCTTCAGGTGTAATACTTACAACTATTACAGATGTGTTTGGTTTTTTATCTTTCCTAGGTTTAGCCACCTTATTTTTGATATAATTTATACTATATAAGAGAATGTATGTTGAAAAAAAATGATTTAATTGAGTATTTCTTTAAGGGTATTAAAGATAGAAATAATCTCAAGATAGGTGTTGAGCATGAAAAATTTGTTCTTAGCAAAACAAATTTTCATCAAGTATCTTATGACATGAAAAATGGGATAAAAGATATACTTCTTAGATTTGAAAAAAATGGTTGGACAGCAAAATATGATGATAACGGTGAAACAATAATTGCTTTAGAAAGATTTGGAGAAAATATAACTTTAGAACCAGGTGGGCAAATTGAACTTTCAGGTGCTCAATTAAACAATATTCATCAAACATGTACCGAAACAACAAGACATTTAAAAGAATTGAAAGAAATTGGAGAAGAGTTTGATTTTATATTGCTAGGCTTAGGTGTTGAGCCAAGTTTAAAACTAGATGATCTTCCATGGATGCCTAAACAGAGATACGAAATTATGAAAAAATATATGCCCACTGTTGGTGCTTTAGGCCATCATATGATGAAAAGAACTTGTACAAATCAAGTTAATTTAGATTTTTTCTCTGAAGATGATATGAAAAATAAATATCGCTTAATGTTAAATCTAGAGGGTATAGCAACTGCGATATTTGCTAATTCACCATTCGATAATAGAAAAATATCTTTATACAAAAGTTTAAGATCTCACTTTTGGCACCACACCGATAAAAATAGAACTGGGTTACTACCCTTTGTCTTTGAAGATGATTTTAATTTTGAAAAATATGTTGAATACGCACTCGATGTACCAATGTATTTTATAATTCGAGATAACAAGTATATAAATATGACTAATTACACTTTTAGGTATTTTTTAGAAAATAAATTAAATAATGAAACACATATTGAGCCTACTATTGATGATTGGGTCAATCATATATCAACTTTATTTCCACAAGTTCGTTTAAAACAATTTTTAGAAATTAGGTCTATGGATGCCTGTTCTTGGGATTTGATATGTTCACAACCAGCATTTTGGATCGGATTAATCTACAATGAGCAAGCTTTTAATAAAGCTCAAGAGTTAGTAGAAAGTTGGACTCAAGATGACAGAAATTACATCAATAAAATCGCTCCAAAAGAGGGATTGCAGGCTAAATTTAAAGATGGAACTATACTTAATGTAGCACAAAAACTATTTGAAATCTCTAAACAGGGCTTAGATGCAAGAAATATTCAAGCTAAAAATAAATCATATAATGAAACATTTTACTTAAAAGATCTTGAAAATAATTTGGCTTCTGGCAATTCTCCAGCAGATTTATTAATTAATAAATTTAATAATAAGTGGGATCAAGATATAAAAAAAATTTATTCTGAATATATATTTTAATGAAAAATCAAATAGCGATTCAAATGGATAATATTGAAACCATAGATTATGAGTTTGATACATCCTTCTTAATTGGTTATGAGGCGCAAAATAGAAATTATGAAATTTTTTACTACAATCCAAATGACTTATTAATTGAAAATGGAAATATTCAAGCTACTGGTTATTACTTAAAATTATATTTAGATCAGAATAATTATTATAAATATACTTCTGATAAAACGAAGGTAGAATTAAAAAATTTTAGCTATATTTTTTTACGTCAAGATCCTCCATTTAATATGAATTACATCACATCAACATATATTTTAGATCTTTTACCTGAAACGACTAAAGTTATTAATGACCCTACAGCTGTAAGAAATGCGACTGAAAAATTATTTACATTTAATTTCAAAGAATTTATGCCGCCTACAATCGTTACAAAAAATCTTTATGAAATTGAGAATTTTTTAAATAACTTCGATGATATCATAACTAAACCACTTTACGGAAATGGTGGGGAGGGTATTCATAGATTTGATAAAAACAACTTTGACCCTACCACAATAGAGCAATACCTTCATTTGCCTATTATGGCGCAAAAATATATTAAGGAAATTGGTCAAGGTGATAGAAGATTGATCATAATAGATGGTGAATATTGTGGCTCAGTTGCTAGAATCCCAAAAGATGGTGACATAAAGGCAAATTTTCATGCAGGAGGAATACCAAGCAAAACAGGCTTAGTCTTCCGTGATAAGGAAATTATAGAAACTGTTGGACCACTACTAAAAAAAAATAATCTTTTTTTTGTGGGAATTGATATAATTGGAGACTATTTAACAGAAGTTAATGTTACTTCTCCAACAGGAATCAAGCAAATAAACATGCTTAATAATGTAAATCTTGAGAAAGTTTTTTGGGATAAGCTTGAAGCAAAATATAAATTAGTTTAATTATAAATAATCAAAGGATAGTTTATGAATAATGACAGAATTTTAATTAATAAATTAAAAAGTTTTGAAAATATTAATTCAACTTTTTTAAATATTTTATTAGTTCTTTTGGGAACTCTTTTATTGGCTATATCTGCAAAAGTCCAAGTTCCTTTTTGGCCGGTTCCAATGACAATGCAGACATTTGTAATTTTTTTAATAGGTATGACATACAGTATCAGATTATCCTTTGCTACAGTTGCTATGTATCTTTTTGAAGGAGCAGCAGGCTTACCAGTTTTTGCTTCAGGGGGTGGTATTGCGTATTTAATAGGTCCAACTGCAGGCTATTTATATGGTATGTTATTTGCTTCAATAGTAATAAGCTATTTAGCAAATTTGGGATTTAGCAAAACATATTTTAAAGCTACTCTCTCACTTTTACTAGGAGCAATTATAATTTTTGCATTTGGCATTATTTATCTTGGGTCAATTATTGGCTTTGAAAAAGCTATAGTTGCAGGTCTACTCCCATTTATTCCAAGTGAAATATTTAAGATTGCATTAGCTGTTACTTTAATACCAACAATTCAAAAAGTTATTAAAAAATAATCTAAATGAAAATTGGAATTGATTTGGGTGGTACCAAAACTGAAGGCATTTTAATTGATGCTGTTGGTAAAGAATTAAATCGTAAAAGAATTAAAACTGAAAAAAATTATGATGGCACAATTAAAGGTATACTGTCAATAATTGAAGATTTTGAGTCTTCATTTGGAAATGTTGAATCCATTGGCATTGGTATGCCTGGCGCAATATCTGCTGATACAGCTTTAATTAAAAATGCAAATTCTATATGGCTTAATGGTAAACCTCTAAAAAAAGATTTAGAAAAAATTTTAAATAGAAAAATTAATTTGGAAAATGATGCAAATTGTTTTGCATTATCTGAAGCAGTTGATGGCGGTGGTAAAGGTTTCAAGGTTGTTTTTGGAGTAATTATAGGTACCGGTACAGGTGGTGGAATAGTTATAGATAATAAAGTTTTACAAGGTAGAAATAATATAGGTGGTGAATGGGGGCATGTTACCTTGCCAAACAGATCAAATGAAGAAAAAAAATATGTTAAAGATTGTTATTGTGGAAAAAATGGTTGTATGGAAACATATGTCTCTGGACCAGGTTTCGCTTCAACTTTTAATTTACGTTTTAAAAAAGATTATGACTCTCATAAAATATTAGAAGGCTCTAAGAACAATGATCCTGATTGTCATTTTGCTCTTCGCCAATATACAGATCATTTAGCAAGAGGTTTGTCATTAGTTTGTAATATCCTTGATCCAGATGTAATAGTTTTAGGGGGTGGAATGTCTAATATTGATTTTATCTATGAAAATATTGATGAAGCTCTAAAAAAATACGTTTTTACTGATACTTTGCATACAAAAGTTGTAAAGAATATCCATGGTGATTCAAGTGGTGTAAGAGGGGCTGCTTGGCTCTCTTAAATACCACCCATTGAAATATATTTTATAATCAAATAATCATCTAAACCGTATCTTGATCCTTCTCTCCCCATCCCAGATTCTTTTACACCTCCAAATGGTACTTCTGCTATAGTGGGTAATCCATTATTAATTGATACAATTCCATATTCTAATGCTTCTGCAACTCTCCAAATTCTCCCAATATCACGTGAATAAAAATATGATGCAAGTCCATAGGGAGTATCATTAGCCATTTTAAGTACTTCTTCATCGTTTGAAAATTTATAAACTGGGGCAATTGGACCAAATGTTTCTTCAAATGTTATTTTAGCTTCAGTTGATACATTTGATAAAACCGTTGGTTGGTAAAAATTACCTCCTAAAGGATGAATATCACCACCAACTGCAATTTTAGCACCAGTATTTACTGCATCTTGAACATGATCAATTACTTTTTCTAAAGAGGATCTATCAATAAGTGGTCCAGATACAATTCCTTCATCTAAACCATTTCCTACTTTTATTTTTTTTACATTATCAGTAAATTTTTCTAAAAAGGTATCATATACTTTTTCATGAACAAAAATTCTATTTGCACAAATACATGTTTGACCACTATTTCTAAACTTACTCTGTAAAGCACCAGCTACTGCTTCATCAATATCAGCGTCATCAAAAACTATAAAAGGAGCATGTCCACCTAATTCCATAGATATCTTTTTGACAGTAGAAGCACATTGTTCGATTAATATTTTTCCTACTTCAGTTGATCCTGTAAATGATATTTTTTTTATTTTTGGGTTTTTGGTTAATTCCATACCAATTTCTTTTGCAGAGCCTGTAATAATATTGAAAACTCCATCTGGGAATCCAGCAATTTTAGCGAGTTCAGCTAAAGCCAAAGCTGAAAAAGGTGTTTGACTTGCTGGTTTGACAACAGTTGTGCATCCAACAGCAAGAGCTGCAGCACATTTTCTTGTAATCATTGAGTTTGGAAAATTCCATGGTGTAATTGCTCCAACAACTCCAACAGGTTGTTTAATAATAACTATTCTTTTACCAGGTCTTGGATCTGGAATTATATCACCATAAACTCTCTTTGCTTCTTCAGCGTAAAACTCAATATATGAAGCACCCATTAATATCTCACCTTTGGCTTCAGCTAGAGGTTTGCCCTGTTCAATTGTCATAATTTTTGCAAGATCATCAGCATTTTCAATTATAAGATCACTCCATTTTTTTAAAATTATTGACCTTTCTTTTGCAGTAGTATTCTTCCATAACTGAAAGGCATTATCAGCATGTTCTATTACGGATTTGGTTTCATCTGCTGTAAAGTTTGGCACTTTACCAATAATTTCCATATTAGCTGGATTGTTAACTTCTATTCTATTGTTATTTTGTCCATATTCCCATTGTCCATTTACAAAACATTTTTCTTTAAAGAGTGATTTATTGTTTAATTCCATAAGCGTTAATTATAAAAGATAAACTAAATTAAGGAAATTATAATGACAATAGTAAATTCTTGGAATGAATGGGATCCGCTTAAGCATGTGATTGTAGGAACTGTAGAAAATTCTAATGTACCACCAATGGAACCCGCATTAGAACCCAAAATAAGTAAAGATAGTGGTATGGCAGGTTCTCATGGACCTAGAAGTAAGGAATCTATTGATAAAGCTAATGTTCAATTAGATAATTTCATTAAAATTCTTGAGTCAAATAATATTAAAGTTGACCGACCAACTCCAATTGATTTTACAAAATCAATTGAAACTCCAGATTGGCAAAATGATGGGCAATTTGGTTCAATGCCACCAAGAGATGTAATTTTAACAGTAGGAAATGAAATGTTAGAAGCACCAATGTCTTATCGTTGTCGTTGGTTCGAGTATCTTGCATACAGGCCTTTACTCGAAAAATATTATGATGAAGATCCTAATATGCGTTGGGAGTCAGCACCAAAACCTCGTTTAACAGCAGCGACTTATAAATCAAATTATTTACCAGAGGGTATTACAGAACAAGAAAGACATAAAAAAATTGAAGAGAGAGATATGATATTAACAGAACAAGAACCTCTTTTTGATGCAGCTGAAGTTTTACGATTTGGAAAAGATTTATTTTACCATAATAATTTTACATCTAATTTAAAAGGCTTGAATTGGCTTAAAAGACACTTTCCTAAACATCGAGTCCATCAAATAAATCTTCCAGGAGAATTAATACCAACTCACATTGATGCATGTTTCACTCCTATTAAACCAGGTGTTATAATTATTAATCCGAATAGAAAAATTTCAGATGATCAAAGAAAAATATTTGATGATAATAAATGGGAGATTCATGAAGCCGCACCTTCTATTCATAATACCCCGCCACCTATGTGTTATTCATCTATATGGTTATCAATGAATGTTCTGATTCTTAATCCAAAAACAATTTGTGTTGAAGCTTCAGAGGAAAAAATGATTAAACAAATGGAAAGTTTTGGTATGGAGGTAATTCCTGTTCCCTTTAGAGATGCCTACGCTTTTGGTGGTAGCCTTCATTGCGCAACTACAGATGTTTACAGAGAAGGAGAATGTGAAGATTATTTTCCTAATCAATAATGAACAATTTTAATCAAAATAATTTTAAAGCTGATTTAAAAGATACCAACTTCAATAAAATAGGTGTTATAACTTTATCAACTGATTTTACAATTGAACAAGATTATAGAAAAGTCTGTTATAATTTACCCATAGACATTTTTTTTAATAGAATTCCATTTCTAAATCCTCTCACTCACGAAAATTATATCAAGATGGCAGATCACATTACTG
>CABYIF010000026.1 GCA_902518985.1 uncultured Alphaproteobacteria bacterium
TGTAAAGTTAATATAAGTTCTACATAACCTCCACAACATTGGTCTATACCAGGACCTAATGGTATATTTAATTTTTTTCTTTTTAATTCATTTTTCAACATTAGAATTGATTCTTTTATAACCAAATACTCTAAATTTCCTCCACCAATAGTTCCAAAAATTTTATTTGGTGTAATCAACATCAAGTCATTTATTTTGTTTGGTGCTGAACCTTTAACATTAATAATCTTTGCTTTGATCAAAGGTTTATTGTAATTAGTTTTTATTGATAATTGATTAATTTGCATTTTAGTTAAAACTATTTAGCACATTCTCTGGCGTAGCAGGAGCAATTAATTTTTCAGATCCAATGTTATCATTTGCATTATAAACAGCATTTTTAATTGCTATAAAACTTGATATTGCTAACATAAAAGGTGGTTCACCGACTGCTTTAGATTTATTTACTACGTTTTCCTTATTTATACCTCTTTCATAAATTTCTACATTAAATTTAAATGGAGTTTCTCCCGCAGTAGGTATTTTATAAGTTGATGGACTATGAGTTTGCAAAATACCGTTAGATTTCCATGAAACCTCTTCCGTTGTTAGCCAACCAAGACCTTGTATATAACCACCCTCTATTTGTCCTTTATCTATTCTTTTATTTATAGATTTACCTACATCATGCATTATGTCTACTTGAAGTAATTTATTTTCACCAGTAAGGGTATCTATCACTACTTCACTAACAGCAGCACCGTATGCAAAGTAAAGGAATGGCCTACCTTTTAAAGTCTTTTTATTTACATTTATTTTGGAAGTTTTAAAAAATCCAGAAGAAGATAACGGAACTCTATTTAAATAAGCTTCATTAACTAAATCTTTAAAGGAAATTTTTCTTTTATCAAAATAAACATAATCATTTTCATATTTAATTATACTATTTGTTTTGTAATGGTCATAAATAAACTCATTCAAATTAGTTTTAATTTTATTTATTGCATTAATAATTGCACCACCATTAATATCAGTTGTTGCTGAAGCTGCACTTGCTGAGGTATTTGGTACCTTCTCAGTATCTGTTGAGGATATTTTTATTGATTTATAATTTAATCCAAATTCATTAGATGCAACTAATGCAAGTTTAGTCATAAGTCCTTGACCCATTTCAATTCCACCATGATTTAAATGAAGTGATCCATCTGTATATATATGAACTAAAGCACCACCTTGATTTAAATGAGTAGTTGTAAATGATATTCCAAATTTAACAGGAGTAATAGCTATTCCTTTTTTAAGAATTTTGTTTTTACTATTAAATTTTTCTATCTCTTTTTTTCTTTTTTTATAATTTGATTTTAGCTTAAGTTTTTCAAATATATCATTAATAACATTATCGGTAATTTTCATACCATAATGAGTTTCATTTTTTGTATTTTCTTTATAAAAATTTAGTTTTCTAACTTCAGCTGGATCTTTATTCAACTTTTGGGAAATATTTTCAATAATATTTTCAATACAAAACATTCCTTGTGGTCCACCAAATCCTCTAAAAGCAGTATTAGAAACTGTATTAGTTTTACATCTAAAAGATTCTATTTCCATATTCGGGATATAGTATGCATTATCAATATGATAAATTGCTCTATCATTAATAGCTCCAGATAAATCAGCAGATACTCCACATCTTGAAGCCATTAAAACTTTTAATGCATTTATTTCACCTTTTTTAGAAAATCCAACTTTATAATCAAAATAGAAATCATGTCTTTTACCTGTCATTATCATATCATCATCTCTATCAACTCTTAATTTAACAGGTTTATTTGTTTTTTTAGCTGCAATGCTTGTTATTGCAGCAAATAAAAATGATTGTGTTTCTTTTCCTCCAAAACCTCCACCAATTCTTCTAACAATAACATGGATACTATTAAAATCTTGTTTTAGAACTTTAGCAACTATTTGTTGAGTTTCCGACGGATGCTGTGTTGAAGAATAAACTAAAAAATTATTATCCTCTTGCGGAATTGTCATTGAAATTTGACCCTCTAGATAAAAATGATCTTGACCACCAGTATGCAACTCACCTTCTAGAATTATATCTGATTTATTAAAACCATTATTTACATCTCCTCTGGATATTTGTCTTGGCTCTAATACGTAAGATTTTTTTCTTAAAGCTTCTTTGATTGTTAAAATAGGTTTTGATTCTTTTATTTTAATTTTTACTTTTAGAGCAGCTTTTTTCGCTAATATATTAGAAGTAGCAATAACTGCAAAAATTGGTTGACCAAAATAATCAATATTTTTTGATGTAAATATTTTATCTCCTTTAAAAATTGCACCAACGTCATTTATACCCTCAATATCTTTTTCAGTTATTATATCGATTACTCCTTCTGATTTGTAAACCTCATCATAATTAATACTCTTGATTATACCCTTGCTACAATTACTAAAACCTATTACTGCATGTAATAAGTTTCTTGGCTCTGCAATATCATCAGTATAAATTGCGTTTCCAGTTACATGCTTAATTGCACTTTCATGTTCAATATTTTTTGTAAATATTTTATCCATTAATAGATATCAGTATTTATTTTATTTTGTTCATGTAAAAATCTTTCAAGAAGATTTTGACTAATTTTTTTTCTATATTCTTTTGATGCACGCATATCATCAATTGGATTAAACTCTTGAGCTATAATATTTTTAGCTTTATTTATATTTTCTTCATTAAATTTTCTATTGAGTAAATATTTTTGTGTCAATTTGGCTATTTTAGGTATTTCTGCCATACCACCGCATACAATTTTAATAGATTTAAAAGTATTATTTTTTACATTAGCATTAATAGCCATAAACACAGAGCTGATATCATCATCAATTCTTTTAGAAATTTTATAACATTTTAATACGTTTTCTTTGTTTATTGGGATTATTATTTCTTTTATAAATTCACTATTTTTTAGTTTAGTTTTTCTATAGCTAATAAAGTAATCATCTAGCAATACTGTTCTTTGTTTTTTTCCTTGAATAACAATTTGACTATTTAAAGCGATAAGTACAGGCAGACTGTCTCCTATTGGAGATGCACTTCCAAGATTTCCCCCTAAAGAAGCAGAATTTCGTATTTGTTCAGAACCATATCTTTCAAACATCTTTGAAAAAGTTGGGTAAATTTTTTGAAGTTTTGGCATTATATCACTAATAGGCGTGGCTGAACCTATATGGATTTTTTTATTTTTAATTTTAATAAAATTTAACTCTTTATTTGATCCTATATAAAAAATATTTTTTAAATTATTTCTTTTTTTTGTTACTTCTAATGCTAAATCTGTTCCTCCCACTAATAAATATGAATTTTTATTTTTTTGATAATCTTCAATTAGGCCTTTTAAGTTATAATGTATAAAAAACCTAGACTCATTATTTTCAATCATTATGTTATTTCTTTTTATTTTTTTTAATAAAGTAAGTATATTTTTTTGATTAGAATTACTCCTCTTATAATTGTACATATTTTTAATGGAATTTTTAATTGGTATATAGCCTGTGCATCTACAAAGATTTCCAGATAAATATTTATCTATATTTTCGTTTGTAGGTTTTACCTTATTTTCATACATACAAAACATAGACATTACAATTCCAGGTGTACAAAAACCACATTGAGAACCATCACTTTCTACCATTGCTTTTTGTACAGGATGTAGTGAACCATTTCCTAAATTCTCGACTGTTACTAATTGCTTTCCATTCAAAGTGTATAAAAAAGTTATGCATGTATTTATACTTCTGTATTCAATCTTATTTTTTTTTAATTCACCAATTACTGCTGTACAAGCACCACAATCACCAGAAGCACAACCTTCTTTTGTACCTGTTAAATTTTTTTCATTTCTTAAATAATTTAATACAGTTGTATTTGTATCTAAATCTTTAATAGACACTAATTTGTTATTTAAAACAAATTCTATTTTTGAATTGAGCACTAGCTACCCCGATAAGTTGTATAACTCCACGGGGTAATTAATAAAGGAACGTGATAATGTTCATTTATTTTGTTTATTCCAAATCTTATTATTACATCGTCAAGAAAGAATGGTTTATCAAGATTTGTATATTTACTAAAGTAACTCCCGCAAAGAAATAATAACTCATATTTACCCTCAATAAATTTTTCATTTTCAAGAATAGGACCGTCACATCTACCATCATTATTTAGTTTAAAATCACTAAGTTTGATCTTATTTTCATCTTCTATCTTATATAAAGATCCTTGAATCCCAGATCCCGGTTTTCCATTATAGGTATCCAATACATGAGTTGTTAAATATCCTTTAGACATAATAATATTTCTTTTATACAGTATTTATTAAAATATTAAATCAAGCATTTTATATGAAAGACAATAGAGATTACGTAGGATATGGAAGTAAAGATTTTAGTTTTGAGTGGCCTAACAAAAGTAAGTTAGCACTTCAGTTTGTTTTGAATTATGAGGAGGGAGCTGAAAATTCAATTCTAAATGGCGATACATCATCTGAGTCATTTCTTTCAGAGATAGTAAATGCAAAACCAATTCAAGGAAATAGACACATGAATATGGAATCTATTTATGAGTACGGTTCCAGGCGCGGTTTTTGGAGAATTCACAAAGAATTTAAAAGACGAAATTTACCTCTAACAATATTTGGAGTTGGTATGGCTTTGGAAAAAAATCCAGATGTATGTGAGCAAATTATTAAATCAGATTATGAAGTTGCTAGTCATGGTTATAGATGGATTGATTATCAAAATATTGATGAACAAACTGAAATACAACACACTATTTTATGTAATGATTTAATTAATAAAATATTTGGTTATTATCCTTCAGGTTGGTATACAGGAAGAACTAGTCCTAATACGAGAAAAATTATTTTAGAAAATACTAGTATCATCTACGATAGTGATTCATATGCAGATGATTTGCCCTACTGGATTAATCATAATAATAATAAACATTTAATAATTCCTTATACTTTAGATAATAATGATATGAGGTTTACAACAACTCAAGGATTTAATACGGGAGATGATTTTTTTAATTATCTTAAAAATTCTTTTGATACTTTGTATAAAGAATCTGTTGATTATAATTTACCAAAAATGATGAGTGTTGGATTGCATTGTAGAATAATTGGAAGACCAGGTAGGTTTTTTTCTTTAGTAAAGTTTCTAGATTACATCTCTAGTTTTAAAGATATATGGATTTGTAAACGAAAAGATATAGCTGAGTATTGGTATGAAAACTTTAATGATGAATCTTAATAATATCAACCAATTAGATAAAATTGATTTTATCTCATCTTTTGGAAACATATTTGAAGAGTCTAAATTTATTACAGAAATAGCAGAAACTAAAAGACCTTTTAAAAACAAGGAAAAGATGATTTCAATATTTTTAACAATTTTTGATCATCTTGATCAAGAAAATAAAATAAATATTATAAAAAAACATCCGGACTTGGCTGATAAGGTCAAAATTAATAAAGGATTATCAAAATTATCTGATGACGAACAAAGTAGATCAGGTTTAAAAGATTGTACAGAAGATGAATTTAATATGTTTCAAAAATTAAATTATAGTTTTAAAGAAAAATTCAATATTCCTTATATTTTAGCAGTTCGAAATAGAAATAAAAATGAAATCATTGAAGATTTTAAAAATAGACTTAATAGTAGTGATATTCAAAAAGAAATAGAAATATCAATTAATCAAGTTAGAGAAATTGCTAAATTAAGATTAAAAGAGATTATAGATGAATAAAAAATATATTCAAAAAAATTATATCAATTTATGCAGCCCAGTTATTGGGACAAAAATTTATGATTTTTCTGATCAGTTTTTTGGATTAGCAAGTAGATTATTAAAAGATGAAGCACCAGTTTTCAAAGATGGTGTTTATGATAAAAATGGTAAATGGATGGATGGATGGGAAACAAGAAGGAAAAGAGTTAAAGGAAATGATTTTGTCATAATTAAACTTGGATTACCTGGTATGATTAGTTTTGCTGAAATTGATACAAGTTTCTTTAATGGAAATCAACCTCAGTACGCAAGTATTGACGCTTGCCACATTGATAATAAATCAAAAAAATTTAATTGGTCTAGTATTCTTTCTAAACAAAAATTAAAACCAGATGCAAAACATGGATTTAAAATAAATAAATCAAAAAATATATATAATTATATTAGATTAAATATTTATCCTGATGGAGGAGTTGCTAGATTAAAACTTCTTGGAGATGTAGTGGTTGATAAAATTAATTTTTCTAAAAATAAATTTGATTTGCTAAGTGTTCTTAAGGGTTCTAAAATTGTAGCCTGCAGCGATGAGCATTTTGGAAAAGCAGAAAATTTACTCTTGCCATTTAAATCTAAAAATATGGGAAATGGATGGGAAACAAAAAGAAGAAGAGGAGCAGGTTTTGATTGGGTTATAATTAAATTAGGTAAACCAGGATTTATTGAAAAATTTGACATCCAAACTCATTATTTTAAAGGTAATTTCCCATCATACTGTTCAATTCAATATTTTTTTTCAAATAAGAATATAAATATAAACTCAATTGTTAATAGTAGTAAAAAATGGGAATACTTAGTCAAACACCTAGAATTAAAAGCCCATTCTTCTATTAAAAAACAACTTTCAAAAAAATCAAACAAAATAAATTATTTAAAACTTAATATATATCCTGATGGTGGTATTTCTCGAATAAGATCTTTGGGAAAAATTGTGTGAAGTATCAAATTCAAAATATAGATAACCAAAATTTTAAAAAGTTTGGTGACTTAATATCAATAAAAGAAAAAAACTTTGAGGAAATTAATAAAAATTCGACTAACAGTTTTTTTGATCTGGCAAATATACAAATCGAAGGAGAAGACCAAAGAGTTCGTTTAAATATCTTTGAAGCTAAGAAAAGAATTTTTCCACTTCAAATTGATATGTTAGAAAATCACCCCTACAGTTCTCAAGTATTTTTACCTTTTCTCAATACAGATTTTTTAGTTTTAGTAGCTCCTATTGCAAGTAAACCAAATCCAGATGAAATTGAAATTTTTAAAGTTACAAATGGTGATGGTATAAACTTTAATCCAAAGGTATGGCATTTTCCATTAATTTCATTAGACAATGCCAAGTATATTACTGTAGATAAAAAAGATGCAAAAACAAACATCGAAATTTATAATTTCGATAAATCAGATATTTTTGAATTAAATTATGAATGATCTAATTTTAGATATTAAAAATATTTCTAAATCTTTTCCAAGAGTTATTGCTAACAATAAAGTTACTTTTGGTATCAAAAAAAATTCTGTTCATGCTATTTTAGGTGAAAATGGTGCAGGTAAATCAACATTTGTTAAAATTTTATACGGTCTATTAGAGCCAGATGAAGGTTCTATAGAATACAATAATAAACCTTTTGAAATAAGCTCACCCGCAGAAGCTAGAAAAAACGGAATTGGAATGGTCTTTCAACATTTTTCTTTATTTGAGTCACTTTCAGTTAGAGAGAACTTAATTTTGGGTATCGATGAAACAATGTCATACTCAAATTTAGAAAAAAAATTAGATAATATTAGTTCACAATATAATCTCCCATTAGATTTAGATGCACCAATCACATCTTTATCTGCAGGAGAGAAACAAAGAGTCGAAATTGTAAGAATTTTGCTTCAAGATCCTCAAATTTTAATTATGGATGAACCAACTTCAGTATTAACTCCACAAGAAGTTGAGAGTTTATTTGTTACTTTAAATGCTTTAGTAAAAGAAGGAAGAACAATATTATATATTACTCATAAGTTAGAAGAAGTAATTTCAATTTGTGATACAGTTACAATAATGCGTAATGGTGCAGTTATTGATACTTCTTCAACATCTAATTTCACTGCTAAATCACTAGCAACCAAAATGCTAGGTCAAAAACTTGATGATCTTAAAACTAATTATGACCACATTAAAAATGAATTTAATTTTGAAGTTAATAATATTTCTTGTGAATTTAATGATCCTTTTCTAACTGATTTAAAAAATATATCTTTTAAAGTTAGAATAGGAGAAATTTACGGTATTGCTGGTGTTGCAGGTAATGGTCAATCAGAATTAATGGATATATTAACAGGAGAAAACATAAACATTAGTTCAGGTGAAATAATTTTTAATAAAAATAAAATTCAAAACTTAGGTCCACAAAAAAGAAGAGATTTATCTATTTCTTTTGTTCCAGAAAATAGATTAGGACATAGTGCTGTACCTGAATTAAGTTTATCTGAAAATATCTTATTAAGTCAGTTTCCAAAAAATAATTTTTTAAAAAATGGTATAATTTTAAAAAATAATATTGATGATTATGCAAACGATGTAATCAAAAATTTTAATGTTGTAACCCCTGGAAATGATGCAAAAGCATCAAGTTTGTCAGGTGGTAATTTACAAAAATATGTTATAGGACGTGAAATTTCATCAAATCCTAAATTATTAATAATTTCACACCCTACTTGGGGAATAGATGCTGGGGCAGAACACGCTATAAGAGAGTCTTTGATTGATCTTGCACAAAATGGAACTTCAATAATTGTTATATCGCAAGATCTAGATGAGCTTTTAGAAATCACTCATAAAATTTCTGTAATTTATAATGGTAATTTATCAAATGCATTTAATACGAATGAAGTAGAGATAGAAAAGATAGGCTTGTTGATGGGCGGTAAAGATGAATAATTTTTTACCTATTATTATTTCAAGGTCACAAAGTTCAAATTTAATGAATTTTTTTGTACCAATTATAGCTATAGTATTAACTTTAATAACTGGATCAATAATTTTTTTATTACTAGGTTTTGATCCAATTTACGCTTTGTATACTTTTTTTATATCACCTATATCTTCTTCATATGGATTGTCTGAATTACTTGTCAAAGCAACACCTCTTGCACTCATTGCTATTGGTTTAGCCTTTTGTTTTAAAAATAATATTTATAATATTGGTGCAGAAGGTCAACTTACAATGGGCGCAATATTTGGAGGAGGAATAGGTATACTCTTTCACGATACAAATGCATTTTGGCTTCTTCCTCTTATGATTTTTGCAGGTGCAATAGGAGGAGCATTATGGGGGCTTATTCCTGCACTTCTTAAAAATAAATTTAATACAAATGAAATACTGACGAGCTTAATGTTAGTATATATTGCACTTTTTATTTTAGATTATTTAGTTGTTGGTCCGTGGAAGGATCCAAATGGTTTTAGTTTCCCTAAATCTAGGGCATTTAGTGAATCTGGAAGAATGCCTTTGCTATTTGACGGATTAAGAGTGCATTTTGGATTAATTATTACTTTATTTTTAATATTTGTTTCCTGGTTTGTTTTTTCAAAAACAATGTTTGGTTTTCAATTAAAAGTATCTGGTTTTAGTCCTAAAGCAGCAAGATATGCAGGTTTTAATCAAACAACACTTATTTTTTTGGCCTTTGGAATTTGTGGAGCATTTGCAGGAATAGCTGGGCTTTCAGAAGTATCAGGACCAATTGGATTGCTATATAGAGATATTTCTCCAAATTATGGATTTACAGCAATAATAGTTGCATTTCTTGGTAGGCTGCATCCCGTTGGTATTATTTTTGCTTCTTTGATAATAGCATTAACATATCTTGGAGCTGAAGATGCACAATTATTTTTACAAATACCTTCCGCTGTTGGTTTTATTTTTCAAGGATTAGTTTTGTTTTATTTATTAGGAGCAGAATTACTGATAAACTATAAATTAGCATTTAAGAAAACATAATGAGCATTGAATTAATTGTTGGAATTTTAGAAATAATTTTAATTGCTACTACTCCATTAGTCTTTGCAGGAATTGGTGAATTAGTAACAGAAAAATCAGGAGTTTTAAATTTAGGCGTAGAAGGAATGATGTTAGTTGGCGCTGTTACAGCTTTCGTTACTTTGGTAATTACAGGAAGTTATTTTTTAGCCTTTTTAATTTCTGTTCTATCTGGTGTTGTAATGTCAGGACTGTTTGCAATTTTAGTTTTATTTTTAATGTCTAATCAAATTGCAACTGGTTTAGCTCTAACAATTTTTGGCATTGGTCTAAGTTCAATGTTAGGAAAAGAATATATTGGAACACCGATAGATGGTTTGTCACCATGGTTTTTTGTTATTTTTTCTTTTGTGATAGTTTTTTTAATTAGTTATTTTTTTTATAAAACCAAAATGGGATTAATTCTTAGAGCCGTAGGAGAGTCTCATAATTCAGCACATGCATTGGGTTATAGTGTTATAAAGATTAGGTTTTTATCTATTTTATTCGGTGGATCAATGTGTGCTTTGGCCGGATCATATATTTCAATATGTTACGCCCCAATGTGGCAAGAAGGTATGACAGCAGGAAGGGGATGGATTGCTTTAGCTTTAGTAGTTTTTGCAACTTGGAAGCCTGAGAGAGTTTTAATAGGAGCTTATATTTTTGGAGGTGTAACAATACTGCAAATGAACCTTCAAGCTCTTGGCCTAAGATTTCCTGGTCAATTTTTTAGCATGGCTCCTTATATTGCAACAATTGTTGTTTTGGTCTTTATTTCAAGCAATAGGCTAAGAATTAAACTAAGTGCACCTGCATCTTTAACTATACCTTTTTATAAAGGCAGATAAATATCCACCCTTTTTTAAAATTATCTTTTATAGAATCGTTGAACTGCATCTAAAAAGGTCGTTGAATAATCATTATATTTAGCAGGTGAGGTTAAAATGGTTAAATTTATTACTTTTATATCTACTTTCTTAGTTTTTGCATTTGGTTCAGCAAATGCAGATCCTAAAAAGGTCGGGTTTATTTATATTGGTCCTCCAGGCGATCACGGATGGACTTACATGCATGACGTTGGTAGAAAATATATGGAGAGCCAATTAGGCGACTCTATAACATCTACTTACATCGAAAATGTGCCAGAGAATGCTGATGCTGTGAGAGCAATAAGAAAATTAGCTGACTCAGGACACGATTTAATTTTTACTACATCTTTTAACTACATGGATCAAACTCATGAAGTCGCAAAGGATTTTCCAGACATAAAATTTGAACATGCAACTGGTTATATTCAGGCAGATAATGTCGCGACATATTCAGCAAGATTTTATGAAGGCAGAATGATAGAAGGTCATATTGCAGGTCATATGTCTAAAACTGGAACTATCGGGTATATTGCATCTTTTCCAATTCCAGAAGTTGTTAGAGGTATAAATGCTTTCTATTTAGCAGCAGCAAAGGTAAACCCAGATATTAAGATGAAAATTATATGGGTATTTACTTGGTATGACCCAGGTAAAGAGGCTGATGCAGCTAATACACTAATAAATCAAGGTGCTGACATAATAGTTCAACACACTGATACTTATGCTCCATGTCAAGCTGCTCAAAAAGCAGGTGTATTTGCATTCGGTCAAGCTTCTAACCAAGAAGACTTTTGTCCTGATGCACATCTTACATCAATTGAAGATATATGGGGACCATACTATGCAGATAGAGCTAAAGCAGTTGTAGATGGTACTTGGTCTTCAGGTGATACTTGGGATGGTATGGACAAGGGTATGGTTGTTATGTCTCCTTATAATAATAAGTTGATGCCAGCTAGTTTAATTCAGGAAGCTGTAAACATGGAGGTTGGAATAAAGGATGGAACGCTCCATCCATTTACTGGCCCTATTTATAATCAGGCTGGTGAATTAGTTGTTCCAGAAGGTGAAGTTGCACCTGATGGTATGCTTTTGGGTATGAACTTTTACGTTCAAGGTATTGACGGAGAAGTACCTCAATAAATTATATTTAAATAACCTCTCTCAAATGAGAGAGGTTAGATCATTTTAGTACAAAAAGGATTTCAGAATGGCTGAATTACATATTTCATTTGACGAATATAGAAAAAAAACTGAGCAATTAGCTGCTCAGATTTACAAAGATAATTGGAACTTTAATCAAGTTGTTTGCATTGCTAAAGGAGGAATGAGAGTAGGTGATATTATGGCTAGAATTTTTGATGTCCCATTGGCTATACTTTCTGTTGAGTCATATAGAGGTGAAGGCGTTAAAAACAAAAGGGGAGCTATTACATTTTCTAGAGACTTAGCTAAGACTAGTCCAAATATTGGTTCAAAGGTCTTGATTGTAGATGATCTTGCTGACTCAGGAATAACATTAAAAAAAAGCATAGAATGGCTACAACACACTTATGGTTTCTATATTGATGAGCCAATAAGAACTGGAGTACTTTTCTATAAGGCAGTCTCAGCTTTTAAACCAAATTACTATGTTGATTACCTAGAGGATTCACCTTGGATACATATGCCATATGAAAAGTATGAAACAATGAAACCAGAGGAACTTCTTTAAATTATTGAAGAAATTTCTTCTAAATATTTTTTTTGTTTTGCAAATTTAGGTATTTTTGTGTTTTTTACTGGATAACCTACAACTAAAAGAACAAATGGTTTTTCATTACTTGGTCTATTTAAAATTTTGTTTAAAAATGTCATAGGACTAGGTGTATGTGTAAGCATAGCTAATCCTGAAAAATGTAAACATGATATAAGTATACCAGTCGCTATGCCAACTGACTCTCTAACATAATAGTTTTTAACTTTTTGTTTTCCTTGAATAGAAAATTTTTTTTCAAAAATTGCTATCAAGTAAGGGGCTTTTTCAAGAAAATCTTTATTAGTATCAGTACCCAAAGGTTTAAGTGCATCGAGCCATTCTTGCGGTGCTTTAGAATTGTAAAATTCTTTTTCTTCTTTTTCAGCTGCAATCCTAATTTTATTTTTAATTTTTTTATTTTTAATTACTACAAAATGCCAAGGTTGAAGATTAGCTC
>CABYIF010000027.1 GCA_902518985.1 uncultured Alphaproteobacteria bacterium
TCACCACATCTATCGATTCACAAAAGGGTACTTACGGCCCTTTTTTCAATATTTCACAGGATAACAGGGATTGGTCTAAGCATGGGTTCAATTCTTATCTCAATTTGGTTTCTACTGATAAGTCTGGGTCCAAACTATTTTGTATATTTTGAGATAATTTCAAAAAATATTCTCTTTAAGTTAATTCTCTTGATTTGGACAATTGGTATATTCTATCATCTATATAACGGTTGTAGAAAACTTTATTGGTCATTTGGAATTGGTATGGAACTCACTACTGTTTATCGATCTGGATATATAGTATTATTTTTAACAGCAGTGTCAACTTTAGCAGTATGGCTAATAGTATGAAAAATTATGCATTTAAATGGTTACTCCAAAGAATTACAGCATCAATACTCATACCTTTAACATTTTGGTTCATTTATTCTGCAATATCTTTGTCAAAGATGAAATACGATGAAACAATCAATTTTTTTCAATCATATATTAATTCATCTTTATTTTATGTCATGATGCTCGCTATGCTTTTGCACGCTAAATTAGGTCTGCAAACTATAATAGATGATTATGTCACATCGAAAAAAATTTATAATTTAAGTAAATGGGGAATTGATTTAACATCTTATACATTAATGATATTATTAACTATTTTTATAATCAAAACAGCAATTTTTAATGCCTAAGTCCTATAATATAATAGATCATCATTATGATGTTGTAGTTATTGGTGCTGGTGGATCTGGATTAAGAGCTACTTTAGGATGTGCTGAAGCTGGTCTAAAAACAGCATGTATTTCAAAAGTGTTTCCAACACGAAGTCATACAGTTGCTGCTCAAGGGGGAATAGGCGCAGCACTGGGAAATATGGGAGAAGACAATTGGAAATGGCATATGTACGATACAGTAAAGGGATCAGACTGGTTAGGTGATCAAGATGCAATAGAGTATTTATGCTCAAAAGCACCAGAGGCAGTAATTGAACTTGAAGAATATGGAATGCCTTTTAGTAGAACCGATGATGGTAAAATCTATCAAAGACCTTTTGGCGGTCATCTTACAAATAATGGAGAAGGTGCTCCGGCTATGAGAGCTTGTGCAGCTGCAGATAGAACTGGCCATGCTTTATTACATACACTGTACCAACAATCCTTAAAAAATAATGTTGAATTTTTTATTGAATATTTTGTACTTGATTTAATTTCAGATGATGACGGTAATTGTATAGGAGCAGTAGCTTGGTGCTTAGAAGATGGTTCAATACACCGTTTCTTATCACATCAGACAATTCTTGCAACAGGCGGCTATGGAAGAGCCTATTTTTCATCTACTAGTGCACACATTTGTACTGGAGATGGAAGCGCCATGGCTTTGAGACAAAATTTACCACTATCTGATATGGAATTTATTCAATTTCATCCCACTGGAGTATATGGTGCTGGTGTACTCATTACTGAGGGTGCTAGAGGAGAGGGTGGTTATCTAACAAATAGTGATGGTGAGAGGTTTATGGAGCGTTATGCTCCAAACGCAAAAGATTTAGCTTCAAGGGATGTTGTGAGCAGAGCTATGACCATTGAAATAAGTGAAAATAGAGGATGTGGTGATAATTCTGATCATGTACTTTTACATCTTGAACATATTGATGCCGATACTTTACACAAAAGACTACCAGGGATTTCTGAGACGGCAAAAATTTTTGCTGGAGTTGACTTAACTAAAGATCCAATACCAGTTTTACCAACAGTTCATTATAATATGGGAGGCATTCCAACAAACTATAGAACAGAGGTTTTAAGACCAACAAGACAAAATCCAGATAATATTTGTGAAGGTCTAATGGCAGTAGGAGAAGCAGCTTGTGTATCTGTCCATGGTGCAAATAGATTAGGAACAAACTCATTAATTGATTTAGTAGTTTTTGGTAAAGCTGCAAGTTTGACGTGTAAAGAAAAAGTAAAACCAAATTCAAAAAAAATAGAAATTAGCAATTCTAAGACAGATGATATAATTCAAAGATTTGATAAAATAAGACATAGTAAAGGGAATTCTACTACAGGTGAGCTTAGAACGTCTATGCAACACGTTATGCAAAAGAAATGTGCTGTATTTAGAACGCATGACTTAATTTCAAAAGGTATTGAAGAATATCAACAAATAGAAAATTCAATGGATGATATAGATATAAAAGATAAATCTCTTGTCTTTAATACTGATCTTGTTGAGGCCTTAGAATTACACAATTTGATGGCCCAATCTAAAGTAACATTGTATTCTGCTCTTAATAGGAAGGAGAGTAGAGGAGCTCACGCTCGTGAAGATTATAAGGATAGAGATGATAAAAATTGGTTAGTTCATACCTTGGCTTGGTTAAATGAAAAAGGTGATGTTAAAATGGGTTCAAGGGCTGTTCATATGAATACCTTAACAAATCATGTTCAGCCAATTCCCCCAAAAAGAAGAGTTTATTAATGGTTGAATTTTCACTTCCAGCAAATTCAAAAGTTACTAACGGCAAATTATATCAAAGCAAAGAAATTGCTGAGTCGCCAAAAAAATTAGTAATTTATAGATGGGATCCGGATGATGATAAAAATCCAAGACTAGATACTTACGAAATAGATCAAAATAAATGTGGTCCCATGGTGTTGGATGCGCTTATGAAAATTAAAAATGAGATTGATCCCACCCTTACTTTTAGAAGATCTTGCCGTGAAGGTGTTTGTGGTTCATGTGCAATGAACATAGATGGAGTAAATACACTCGCGTGTCTAAAAAGTATGTCTGATGTAAAAAAAGATATAAAAATTTATCCATTACCCCATATGCGTGTTGTTAAAGATTTAGTTCCAGATTTAAGTAAAGCCTATGAGCAACTAGCATCAATTAAACCCTGGCTCGAGCGATCAAAGTCAAATGTTCAAATTTCAATTGATCAAAATGAAGAAAAAAAACAATCACCAGAGGACAGGGAAAAACTTGATGGTAAATGGGAGTGTGTTTTATGTTTCTGTTGTACAACATCTTGTCCAAGTTATTGGTGGAATGGAGATGAATATTTAGGACCCGCTGTATTACTTCAAGCGGCAAGATGGGTTGAAGATTCTCGTGATGCTGAAAGAAAAAAAAGATTAACTGCGATAAATGACTCTTTAAAACTTTACAGATGTCATTCAATAATGAATTGTACGCGCTCTTGTCCCAAAGGTTTAAATCCTGCAAAGGAAATTGCTGGTTTAAAAAAGGCTATTGTTACAGAATTATAATTACAGTATAGAACTTTCATGAGAAAAAAAATTGCTCTTATAGGAGCAGGCAATATAGGCGGAACCCTTGCACAACTTGTTAGCTTAAAAGAGTTAGGGAACGTAGTTTTACTTGATATTTTTGAAGATATGCCAAAGGGCAAATCTTTAGATTTAGCTCAGTCATCTTCGATTGAAGGATTTCATGCTGATTTAAAGGGCACTTCCAGTTTTAAAAATATTAAAAATTCTGATGTAGTTATAGTCACAGCAGGTTTTCCAAGAAAACCAGGAATGTCAAGAGATGACTTGGTTGAGAAAAATTCATTAATCATTCAAAATGTTGGAAAAAATATTAAAAAATATTGCCCTAAAGCATTTGTAATATGCATAACCAATCCTCTAGATGCCATGGTAAGTGTTCTTCAAAAATCATCTGGATTAAAAACAAATATGTGTGTTGGGATGGCAGGTGTTTTAGACAGTTCAAGATTGAAATATTTTTTATCAAAAGAATTTAACGTCTCTATTAGAGATATCAGCGCCTTTGTGTTAGGTGGTCATGGAGATACAATGGTGCCACTTATGAGGTATGCTACTGTATCAGGGATACCAGTACCTGAATTAATAAAAATGAAATGGACTACAAAAAAAAATATAGACAAAATCATTCAAAGAACTCGTGAAGGTGGTGCAGAGATAGTTAAACTTATGAAAACTTCTGCTTACTATGCTCCAGCTTCATCAGCTGTACAAATGGCAGAGTCATTTTTATTAGATCAAAAAAGATTATTACCTTGTGCTGCTTATCTAAATGGTCAATATGGAGTTAAAGGACTCTATGTTGGAGTGCCAGTTATTATCGGAAATAAAGGAGTTGAAAAAATTATTGAGTTAAAGCTTAATAATAATGAAAAGAAAGAATTTAACTATTCAGTCAAAGCAGTGAAATCATTGACTTCACTATCAATTAATCTTTTAAAAAAGAAAAATAAAAAATAATTGTTTTTTTTATCTAATCTAACTATTACAATTTTATCAAAATGAACTTACATGAGTATCAAGCTAAAGATCTTTTAAGAAAGTATAATTTACCAATATTAGATGGTAAATACTACATAGAAAATATTGAAGGTATCAGTAAAGATATAAAAAATATTAAAGGTCCACCATGGGTCATTAAATCACAAATACATGCTGGTGGCAGAGGTGCAGGAAAATTTTTAGAACCATTTAACGAAAAAGGTGGAGTGCAAATTACTAATACATCTAATGGTGCTCTGGAAATTGCTAAAGGAATGATGGGAAACACTTTAATCACAAAACAAACTGGAAACGAAGGAAAGCTTGTAAATAGAATTTATCTTGAGGCCGGATGTGAAATTGATAGAGAGTACTATTTAAGTATTTTACTCAATAGAAATCAGTCAAAATTAATGTTGATGGTTTCTGATGCGGGAGGAATAGATATAGAAGAAGTTGCTGAAAAAACTCCAGAACGAATTCAGTATATCCATTTTCATAATTCGGAAAATATAATGATCAGTGATACTCTTCAAAATAAACTCAACTTTTCAATTAATGAATTTATTCAGTTTAAAGAAATTGTCGCTAACTTATACCGGGCATATGTTGCAATAGATGCTTCTTTAATTGAAATAAATCCACTGGTTGTAACAAAAGATCAAAAGTTAATTTTACTTGATGCAAAAATTAATATTGATGACAATGCTCTTTTTAGACAACCAGAAATTGAAAAATTAAAAGATACTTCTGAAGAAAATGAATTAGAATTTGAAGCTTCTGAAAATGATATGGCTTATATAAAACTTGATGGAAAAATTGGCTGTATGGTTAATGGAGCTGGTCTAGCTATGGCAACAATGGATATTATTAAGCAATTTGGAATGGAGCCAGCAAACTTCTTAGACTTGGGCGGTACTGCAAATAAAGAAAGAGCTATTAAAGCTTTTAAAATTATTCAATCAGATAAAAATGTAAAATCAGTATTCATAAATATTTTTGGAGGGATCATTCATTGTGATATGATTGCTAACGGTATTATTGATGCAATAAAAGAATTAGATTTTAAACTTCCGGTAGTTGTAAGATTTCAGGGAACTAATTCAAAAGAGGGAAGAGATATTATTAACAACTCATCACTAGGATTAATTTCAATTGATGATTTTTCAAACGCGGCGCAAAAAGCTGTGGAGCTTTCAGAGTAATGTCTATTTTAGTCAATAAAAATACTAGAGTCATTTGCCAAGGATTTACTGGTTCTCAAGGAACATACCATTCGGAACAGGCGATTGCTTATGGAACAAATATAGTTGGCGGGGTTACTCCAGGTAAAGGAGGTCAAACGCATTTAAATTTACCAGTATTTAACACAGTAGCTGAGGCAATCAAACAAACTGAAGCAAACGCAACGGTCATTTATGTTCCAGCCAAGTTTGCAACGAAAGCAATTCATGAAGCTTTAGATGAAGATATTGAATTAATAGTTTGCATCACAGAGGGCATTCCAGTTTTAGATATGATTGATATAAAAAAAAGAATTGTTGAAAAAAAAACATATCTTATTGGACCTAATTGCCCAGGTCTTATTACACCTTCAGAATGTAAGATTGGAATTATGCCTGGTTTTATTCATAAAAAAGGTAAGATTGGAATTGTGAGTAGATCAGGAACATTAACTTATGAAGCTGTAGCTCAAACAACAGAAGTAGGATTAGGTCAATCAACATGTGTAGGTATTGGTGGAGATCCAATACACGGAATGGATTTTGTAGACTGTATCAAATTATTTTTAGAAGACGAGGAAACAGAAGGAATTTTAATGATTGGTGAAATAGGTGGTGAAGAGGAAGAAAATGCTGCAGAATTTATAGCAAATTCAAAAATTACTAAACCCATTTCTGCGTTCATAGCTGGACAATCAGCGCCAAAAGGAAAACGAATGGGTCATGCAGGTGCAATAGTTTCAGGCTCAAAAGGTACTGCACACTCTAAAATTGATTTTTTAGAAAAAGCAGGAGTATATGTGTCAAAGTCACCAGCTTCTCTAGGAAAAATAATGAAAACAGCAATGCAAAATGGAAATATTTAATTTCTATTTCTTTAACTATCCTTTATTAAAAATAATAGTAATAAGCCTATATGAATGATTCTTTTTTAAATAGTGCAAATGCTCCTTATGTAGCAGAATTATATTTTAAATATAAAGATAATCCTAACAGTGTTGATGGTAACTGGAAAAATTTCTTTAGCAATTTAAATGAAGACGACTATTCAGTATTGAAAGACTTTGGTGGACCTGAGTGGAAACAAAGACCATCAAATGTAATTGATGATATTTCTTTTGATAAAAAAATAAGATCAGTTCCAAATATTAATTTTGATACTTTTAAAACATCGACTTTAGATTCTATTAGAGCATTAAGATTGATAAGAGCATTCAGAATTAATGGACACTTAGTTGCTGACTTGGATCCTCTCAAAATTTCAGAAAGAGACTTTCCTACGGAACTTGATTACAAAAGTTATGGGTTTTCTGATGTTGATTTAAATAGAGAAATATTTATTGATGGAAGCCTTGGATTAGATAGAGGAAAGTTAAAAGATATAATTAGAATATTAAAAGAAACTTATTGTTCATCAATAGGTGTAGAATTTCTACACATCCAACAAGCTGATCAGAAGCAGTGGGTTCAAGAAAGAATAGAAGAGGTTAGAAATAAGACTAGTTTTACTAGTGAAGGAAAAAAAGCAATTTATAAAAGAATAGTTGAATCAGAATTATTTGAACAATTTCTAGATAAGAAATTTCTTGGAACAAAAAGGTATGGTATCGAAGGTGGTGAGTCAATGATTCCTGGTATTGAACAGATTGTAAAACAATCATGTATTTCAGATATTGAAGATATAATTATAGGTACCGCTCATCGAGGAAGATTAACTCTACTTTCAAGTGTTTTAGAGATGTCCTACAAAAATATTTTATCAAAATTCCAAGGATCAATTAACGACCCAAATGAAGTTCTTGGATCAGGGGATGTAAAGTATCATCTAGGAGTTTCTACAGATAGAGAATTTGAAAATAAAAAAATTCATTTATCTTTAACCTCTAACCCTTCACACCTTGAAGCTGTAAACCCAGTTGTTGTAGGAAAGGTTAGGGCTAAACAAACTTTATCAAAAGACAAAAATACAGATAAAGTAATTGGTTTATTAATACATGGAGATGCTGCTGTAGCTGGCCAAGGTATTGTTGCTGAAACATTTGCCATGTCGCAATTAAGAGGTTTTAGAACAGGCGGTACTATACACTTTGTTATAAACAACCAAATTGGTTTTACTACTATGCCCCAATATGGAAGATCAGCACCATACTGTACTGAAATTGCGAAAATGGTTCAGGCTCCAATTTTTCACGTTAATGGAGATGATCCTGAAGCTGTGGTTCATGTCTGTCGCCTAGCAACAGAATTTAGAAATAAGTTTAAAGTTGATGTAGTTGTAGATATGTTCTGTTATCGAAGATCTGGTCATAATGAAGCTGATGAACCATCATTTACACAACCACTGATGTATCAAGCAATAAAAAGTCATCCAACAACAAGAAAAATTTATGAAAAGAAATTAGTTGATAATGGTACTATGACTGAAGAAGAATCAAAAAATATAGTTGATGATTTTAAATCTTTTTTAGATCAAGAATTTGAAGCAGCAAAAAATTATAACCCCAATAAAGCTGATTGGCTTGAAGGTACATGGGCTGGTCTATCAACTGCAACTTTTGATGCAAGACGAGGAAAAACTTCTGTAAAGAAAGAGGAACTAATTGATATAGCAAAAAAAATACATCTTATTCCAAGTGAATTTAATGCGCATAAAAGAATTCAAAAAATCTACCATGAAAGATTAGAGTCAGTTGTTAATGGAAAAAATATTGATTGGGCAACTGCCGAGAGTCTTGCATTTGCTACACTTCTAAATGAAGGATATGGAGTTAGGCTTTCAGGTCAAGATGTTGGACGTGGAACTTTTAGTCATCGACACGGGGTCTTATATGATCAAGTAAATGAAAAAAGACATGTACCTCTAAGACATTTTCAACAAAAACAAGGTTACTTTGAAATAGTTGATAGTTTTTTATCTGAGTTTGGAGTTCTTGGTTTTGAATACGGTTACTCACAAGCAGACCCCAAAACATTAGTTATTTGGGAAGCTCAATTTGGTGATTTTGCTAACGGTGCACAAATAATGATTGATCAATTCATAACTTCAGGAGAAAGAAAATGGTTAAGGATGTCTGGTATAACTTTACTATTACCTCACGGTCATGAAGGCCAAGGGCCGGAACACACTAGCGGACGATTGGAACGTTTTCTTCAAATGTGTGCTGAAGATAATATGCAAATAATTAACTGTACTAGTCCTGCAAATTATTTTCATGTTTTAAGAAGGCAGCTTCATAGAAACTTCAGAAAACCACTAATAATTTTTACTCCAAAATCGACCTTGCGACATAAGAAAAACACTTCTGATATCGATCAATTTATAAACGGCTCAACATTCCATAGAATATTAACTGACTTGATTACTGACAGTGAAAAAAAGAAAAAAAAGAGATTATTATTATGTTCTGGAAAAATATATTTTGAAATTCAAGATAGATTGGAAAAGTTAAATATTAAAAACTTTGCAATTATTCGCCTCGAACAAATATACCCATTTCCATATGAAATATTTAAGGATGAACTTATAAATTACAAAGATGCTGAAATATTATGGGTTCAAGAGGAACCAAAGAATATGGGTGCTTGGGGATTTGTCAGAAGTAGAATCGAAAGTGTGATGTCAGATGCTAGTGTTAAACAAAAAGAACTTTACTATGTCGGCAGAAGCCCTGCCGCTTCACCTGCCGCTGGATCACTCCCAAGACATATAACAAATCAGGAAAATATTATTAGTCTTGCAACCGAAGGAGATATTGAAAAAGTTAAAAAATCGTGGGCAGGCGTATCAACAAAATTAAAAACAAATCTGCCAATTGAATAAATATAACTAAATGTTATTAAAGTAATATAAATGAGTACAGAATTAATTGTTCCAACACTTGGTGAGTCAATCACAGAAGCAACTGTTTCAAAATGGCTAATAAATATAGGCGACAGTTTTGAAGCTGATCAGCCGTTAGTTGAAATTGAAACTGATAAAATAACTGTTGAAGTACCAGCTCCTCATGCAGGTTCTCTAAAAGAAATTAAAGTTAAAGAAGGTACTGATATAAATATTGGAGGTATTTTAGGTATATTGGATGAAAGCAAAGGTGACAAACTAGGTTCACCTAAAATCAAGCAACAAAATAATGAAGTAAAACCTAACATTAAAAAAGAAAAAAAAGAAAACCCACAAGTAGATGCAAATTCTAATAAATCTTCTCCATCAGCTAGAAAAATGGCAGAAGAAAATAACGTTAGTATTCAGGATATTAAATCATCTAGATCTGATGGAAGAATAAATAAAGAAGATGTAGTTAAGCATATTAATTCAACAGGAAAAGACTCAAGAATATCTAGTGAAAGAGAAGAAATTGTTAAAATGTCTAAAATTAGACAGACGATTTCAAAAAGACTTAAAGAAGCTCAAAACACAGCTGCAATATTAACTACGTTTAATGAAGTTGATATGTCTCAAATTATAGAAATTAGAAATTCTAAAAATAAAGAATTTCAAGAGCGATATGAAGTTAAATTAGGCTTTATGTCTTTCTTTGTTAAAGCTGTTACAGAAAGTTTAAAAGAATTTCCTGCTGTTAATTCAGAAATCAAAGATGAAAATATTATTTATAAAAATCACTTCGATATTGGAATAGCAGTTGGAACTGAAAAAGGACTTGTGGTTCCTGTTTTAAAAGATGCTGATACAATGAATTTTGGACAAATTGAAAAGAGTATTATTGGTTTGAGTACTAAAGCAAAAGATGGAACATTATCGATGGATGATTTATCTGGAGGCACATTTACAATTTCTAATGGTGGAGTTTATGGCTCTATGCTAAGCACCCCTATTATTAATAGACCACAATCAGGTATTCTTGGAATGCATAATATTCAAAAAAGAGCAGTAGTAGTTGACGATGAAATTGTTATTAGACCAATGATGTATGTAGCATTAAGTTATGATCATAGAATTATTGATGGTAAAGAGAGTGTTGGTTTTTTAGTAAGTGTTAAAAAATTGTTAGAAAATCCGTCACAATTAGTATTAGGAATTTAGTATGGAAGATTTTGATTTAATTATTATTGGTGCAGGACCAGGTGGTTATGTAGCTGCAATTAGAGCAGCACAACTTGGAATGAAAGTTGCCTGCATTGAAAAAGAATCCTCACTTGGTGGTACGTGTTTAAATATAGGATGTATTCCTTCTAAGGCCCTATTAAATTCTTCAGAAAAATTTGTAGAGATATCAAATCATGCAGCTGAACATGGAATTAAAACTTCTAAAGTTGATTTAGATTTAGATGTATTGATGCAAAGAAAGACTAAGATTGTAAAAAAATTAACAACTGGAATAGGTTTCTTATTTAAAAAAAATAAAATTACTCATATCACAGGTTCAGCATCATTTGTTGACTCCAAAACAGTTTCAATTAAAAATGGAAAACAAGATATCACAGCGTCAGCAAAAAACTTTATTATTGCTACTGGATCATCTTCAATAGAGATACCAAATATTCCTGTAGATGAAAAACAAATCGTATCTTCTACTGGGGCTCTTTCTTTATCTAAAGTTCCTAAATCACTACTAGTGATTGGTGGTGGTTATATTGGATTAGAAATGGGTTCAGTATGGAGTAGATTAGGTTCAAAAGTTACTGTTGTTGAAGCACTAGATAGAATTGTACCAACAATGGATGGTGAAATAGCTAAAGAGTTTATGAAAATGCTTCAAAAACAAGGTTTGGAATTTAAACTATCACATAAAGTAAGTTCAGCTAAATCTAGCAAATCAGGAGTAGATGTTGAAATGGAAACATCTAATAAAAAAGTAATTAAAGAAAATTATGAAGTTGTTTTAATGTCAGTTGGTAGAAAACCTAACACGGAAGGATTGGGTTTAGAAAAAATTGGAGTTAAGTTAACTGATAAAAAATCAATTGAAATTAAAGATAACTTTCAAACATCAGTAAAAGGAATTTTTGCTATAGGTGATGTAGCACCAGGACCAATGCTAGCACACAAGGCTGAAGAAGAAGGAGTGGCTTGTGTTGAATATATTAAAGGTCAAAAGCCTCATATAAACTATGACGCTATACCTGCAATTGTTTATACTAATCCTGAGATAGCATCAGTTGGTAAAACAGAAGAACAGCTTAAAAAAGAAAATAAAGAATACAAAACTGGTAAATTCCCTTTTATGGCAAATGGCCGTGCATTAACAACCTCGGCTTCAGAAGGTTTTGTTAAAATTTTAGTAGATAAAAATACAGATGAAATTTTAGGTGCTCATATCATAGGGCATGATGCAGGCCAGCTCATTGCAGAAATAGTTACAACTATTGAATTTGGTGGTAGTGCAGAAGATATTGCTAGAGTATGCCACGCTCATCCAACAACTAGTGAAGCTGTAAAAGAAGCAGCGTTAAGTGTAGAAGGTAGAGCCA
>CABYIF010000028.1 GCA_902518985.1 uncultured Alphaproteobacteria bacterium
TTAAAAAAAAAGGAATTAGAAAAAGCAGGTGGAAATAAAATTAGACAAACCTATGATTTAATTGAAGGAATTGAGCAAACGTTATGTAAAAAAATTACAGCTGATGTCAAAAGTTCTAAAATAAAAGTTCAAGTTAAAATAAATGGAAATGAACTTCGCGTTGATGGAAAGAAAAAAGATGATCTGCAAAGCGTTATGAAACTTATAGAAGACTCTAATATTGGTATTCCTCTACAATTTATAAATTTTAGAGACTAGAAATAGTGATCACTTGGGAGTTAATTGTAGCTTTAGCAGTCTACAATTTTATAATGTATGTAACTCCAGGACCAAATAACAGTATATTGACAGCATCTGGTATAAAATTTGGCTTCGCTAGATCAATTCCCAATATTCTGGGTATACCTTCAGGTCATGGCCTTCAACTTGCTTTGGTTTGTTTAGGTTTGGGAACTTTATTTATTATGTATCCTATTCTTTACGATATATTAAGATATGTAGGATCAGCGTACATTCTTTATTTAGCATATAAAATGTTTGGATCTTTAAATATTGCCAAAACAGAAGATAGATCCAGGCCGTTAAAATATTATGAAGCTATCTTATTTCAATTTGTCAATCCAAAAGCATGGGTAATTTGTTCTACAGCTGTTACTTTATATTACCCTAAGGGAGAAAATATTTTAATTGGAACTTTATTTATGGTTATAATGTCTACAGTTGTAAATATACCCTCAATAAGTGTTTGGGCTTATGGTGGAAGTATAATTCGTAATTATTTAAATAGTGAAAAAATAAAGAAAATCGTTGAATGGATCTTAGCAATTATGCTTATCGCAACTGCTGCATCAGTTTTTTTATACAACACTTAAGGTTTTGGAATTTCAAAAAAATTACCGACCACATTGTAACCTTTTATGACTGCAGGCCTTTTTGATACTTGTAAATACCAACGTAGAACATTTGGATAATTATTTAAATCAACTTGATGTCTTTCAAATCGAGCAGTCCAAGGCCAAATTGCAATATCCGCAATTGAGTATTCATTTGAAAAGTAGTCTTGTTTTGAAAGTCTTTTATCTAAAATATCATAAATATGTTTTGTATAACCTTTTGACTTTTCTTCAGCAAATTTACTTTTACCTGAATTATAAAATAAATACTGGTGTGCTTGACCAAGCATAGGACCGACATAGGCCATTTGGAAGAAAACCCATTGTATAATCTCCCAATAGTTCTCTTCATTTATAAATTTGTTATATTTTTGTGCAAGATAAAGAAGAATCGCTCCAGATTCGAAAACTGTTTGATTATTACTTTTATCCACAATTACAGGAATTTTATTACTTGGAGAAATTTTTGAAAAATCTTCGGAGAATTGTACTTTTTTTTCTAAATTTATAAAAATTGGATTATATTCCACACCCAATTCTTCAAGCATAATACTAATTTTTCGTCCATTTGGAGTAGGTGATGAATATAAATCAATCATTTTTTAGAATTTAATTATTTAAGAACTATATTGATATTATGGAGGAGAATATAGACAATATTATTAAATTAGCCTGGTGTGATAAAACATCCTTTGAAAAAATAAAAAGAATTCACGGAGTTACCGAATCAGAGGTTATAAAAATAATGAGAAAAAGTCTGCGTCCTAAATCTTTTAAATTATGGAGAACTAGAGTTAATGGGAGAACAAGAAAACATGAAAAGAAAAGAATTTTATCAGAAAAACCGTTTAAACTTGAGAGCCATTTATAAAATCTTAAGTATTGTTGTATTTTTATTTATTTCAACTACAATTGTTTCAGCAGATCAAAATGATCCAAGGTTAAACAACCTATTCAAAAAATTAAATGAGACAGAAAGCCAACAAGAAATTAGTGATCTAATCAAAAACATTTGGGACATTTGGTATGAAGTTGATGATCCAAAAGTAATAGAATATTTTGAAAAAGGCATCCAGGCTATAAGAATAAGAAATTACCCGCTTGCTATCAGATTTTTTAATAATTTAATTGAAGAAGATCCTAGTTTTGCTGAAGCTTGGAATAAAAGAGCTACGGTCTACTTTATGATGGGTGAATTTGACAAATCAATGTTAGATATTGTTAAAACACTAGAATTAGAACCCAGACATTTTGGTGCTCTTGATGGAATGGGTTTAATATTTATTCATCAAGGACAATACCAAGAGGCTCTGAGAGTATATGATAAAATGTTAGAAATTTTTCCTAACAGCATCAAAACCAAAGAAAAAAAAGATAGTATTTTATCAATAATTTCTAAATCTACGTAATATCAAAAAATAGTAATAAAAAAGAGATTGTAAAAAAACTTGTAGCAGTACTTAAGACTACATTTGAGGAAACCAAGCCCTTTAGTGAATTATAACGGTAAGCAAAATAATAAGATTGTGAGCCACTTGGTAAAGCTGCCGCAATCGTAACAATTATAACCAGCAGATTATCTAAGTTTAATAAAAAGTGAGAAATAAAAAACGCAATTATCGGATGTAAAAAATTTTTTAGAAAAGTTAAAAAAAAAGCTAATTTAATGTTTTCTCGAATTTTAAAATTACCCAGTGCAATTCCAAGAGAAACTAAAATTAATGGCAAGGCAAGTGTAACAAAAATTTGTATCTTTTCTTCCAAGTATAAAGGCATATCTATTTGTGAATAATTTAATGTAATCCCAATGATCATTCCAAATAAAACAATATTTTTTAATAAACCTAAAATTGTTTTAATTATTATTTCAACAATGTTGCTGTTTCTGTTTCTATATATTTCAATTATAACTGTTGTATAAGTAAAGTGCACAAAACCATGAAAAAAAACAAGTATCATATAAGGTATTGTATTAATTGGCCCAAGAATTGAATACATTAGTGGTATACCCATTGCTACAGAATTACCAAAACATGATGCTAGGCCAAATAACGAACTATCATCAGGTTTATAATTTAAAAAAAATCTACTTGTAAAGAAACCAGTAAAAAAAATTATTATTCCAGATCCAAAAAAGATAGCATTAATCCAAATGAGTTTATTGATGGAAAAGTAACTTGCCAAAAATAACAAATAAGAGCTGCTGGAAGTAATACATTAAAGCATAATAAATCAAAATATTCAGTTAATTTTTTGGGGAAAATATTTATTTTATTAATTATGTATCCAATTGTAATATAACCAAAAACACCAGCTATAATTTTTAATAACTCAATCATTTGTTCCTAAAAAACTATTCAAAAATTGAATTATACTCTCTTCAATAAGATTATTATTTTTATTATAATTATTAAAAAATTTAGAATTTTTATCGATGTTTATTTTTGGAGAATTAATATTTCCGTGTATTTGTGCACTTATAAATATTTCTCCTTTTTGTTCTAGATCAAGATCAAATTTTATTTCATCATTAAGAAAATTATAAATTCCAGATAAAAAAATTTTATTATTTTCATTTTCAATAAAAAGGTCATTACTAGAAAGAATATTATTTTTTTTAGTTATAGATCCTTTTAAATAAGATTTATTATTATTTAGAGCCTCCATTAAAGTAGATAATGCAAATTTATCATCTCTGTCTTTTTCTAATTTTTCAAAAAATAGTTTTAAGAAAGATATTAAAAATTTTTCCTCATTTGTTGTTTTAAGTGATAAATTACTATCAATATTATATGTTCCATTAAAAATATTATGTAGATTATTTAAATCTTTAAAATAATTACTGATGTATTGAATACTCCCCTGAACACTAATATTATCTAAAATTAAATTGTTTATAATTATATTATTAACTGTTAGTTCAAGATTTCCAGATGTAATAAAATGTGGTTGAGATAAAATTATAGAAATACCATACGCCTTAATATTCTCATTATTTATCTCACTTATATCAGTGCTAATTTTAATATTAGGAAAAATTTTAGTTAATATTTTTTTTTCTAGAACTATATTTAAATTATTTTGCGTACTAAAAATAATATTATCTTCATTAATATTTTTAAGTAATGAATAGATTAATATAAAATATATTGTTATTAATATTAAGAAAAATGAAAAAAATAACTTAATTTTCCTCATATATTAATTTTCAATTTACCTATATTTTTGTAAAAGTATTCTCAGGATCATGTAAGGGCTTGGAGAGTATTGAGATTTCATATTTATTTTTAGCTACTTCTACTTCTAATTTTCCACCATTTAAATTATTAGTATCTATTTCAGCATTTATATATCCAAAAATAATATTTTTATCGTAGCAAAAAGAATAGTTACTTGAGGTAGTTTCTCCAATAATTTTATTATTATAATATATTGGTTCATCATGCAGTAAAAGAGGGCTACCAGGTTTAGAATTGTTTAAAACAAAACTGGTTAATTTTTTTCTTCTCTTTCGGTTATTTGAAATCAGTGACCTCTTACCAATAAAATCTACATTTTTGTTAATTTTAATGGCAAAGTCTAAACCAGCTTCATACGGATTTTCTGCAGGAGAAATATCGTGTCCCCAATGCAAATAACCCTTTTCCATTCTCATAATATCCAACGCGTGGGCACCTGCATGTACTAAATTGTATTTTGTTTCTAAACTTGTAATTAAATCATAAATTATTTTTGACTTTTTGATAGGTATATAAATTTCCCATCCAAGTTCACCTACGTAAGACAATCTCTGAAACCATAAGTTTATATTTTTATACTCAATATATTTTCCTGTTCCAAATTTAAAGTCATCAATTGAAAATTTGTTTCCAAAGATTTCAGATAGAAGATTTCTACTTTTTGGTCCAAAGATTCCAAAACATACCAGTTCTTCTGTAATGTCTTCAAAGGATGTATCTTCGCTTATGTTTTGTAATATATGTTTTTTATCATGCTCTCTAACAGATGAGCCTGTAATAATACGATAAATATTTTTATCTAAGCATGTAACTGTTAAATCAGCAACTATGCCTCCCTTATTATTAAGCATTTGACTGTATGTTGTTTTTCCTTGTATATTTTGAATATCATTGCAACATAGTCTTTGTAAATCTTCGTGAGTGTTTGGTCCACTTATTTCAAATTTAGCAAAAGCTGAAAGATCAAAAAGTCCTACATGTTTTCTTGTATTAAGAGTTTCATGCTTTGCTGACTTATACCAATTTTGATATCCATAACTATAATTGTATTCAGCTTTTTCGCCATTAATTGCATACCACATAGGCCTTTCAAAGCTAGCAACTTGTCCAAAACATGCACCTCTTTTTTTTAACTCATCATGAAAAGGGAGTAATTTTTGGTTTCTTGATGTTTTAAGTTGTTTGTATGGCCAATGCATTGCATATAAATTACCAAGTGTTTCTGTCACTCTTTCTGTAATAAATTTTGTATCAGAGTGGAACTTTTCAAATCGCGTTATGTCTAAGGAAAATAAATCATCGTTTACTTCTCCATTTATCATCCATTCGGCCGTTACCTTGCCTGCTCCACCTGAGCTTACAATTCCTATACTGTTAAAGCCGCAACATACAAAAAAATTTTTAATCTCAGGTGTTTCACCTAGAAGATAATTTGTGTCTGGAGTAAATGACTCAGGACCATTGAAAAATTTTCTAATACCAGCCTTCTCTAATGAGGGTACTCTATTAAGAGCTTTTTTTAAATATGGTTCAAAGTGATCAAAATCTTCAGGAAGTTCTCCAAAAGAAAAGTCATCTGGAACTTTATGTGTATTTTTAAATGCATTCTTGGCGTTGGGCTCAAATAAACCTACTAAAAGTTTTCCAGCATCCTCCTTCAAATACAGACAATTATTATAATCTCTTAGTACAGGAAGTGATTTTTGAATTTCACTCATTGGTTCACTTAAAATATAGAAATGTTCATTTGGGTATAAAGGTATACTTACCCCAACATCAGCTGCAATCTGTCTTGACCACATTCCTGTTGCGAGTACAATATACTCACAATCGATTTTTCCATAAACAGTATCTACTCCAACAATTTTATTATTTTTAATTAATATTTTTTTTACAGGACATTTTTCAAAAAATTTTGCACCATTATTTTTTGCAGCTTTAGCTAATACGTTAGTAACACCAACTGGATCTGCCTGTCCATCCTGAGTAATAAAAACACCACCAACGATATCATTTGTATTTATAAGTGGATAAATTTCTTTAATTTGCTCACTATTAACTTCCTTAGCTTCAACATTAAAGCGTTGTGCAAATGTTAATTGTCTTTTTAATTCTTCTAGCCTTTCATTAGTTGTTGCCACTGTTAATGAGCCATTTTGTTTTAAACCAGTTGATAATCCTGTTTCTTTTTCAAGTTTTTTGTATAGATTCAATGAATAATTTCTCAATCTTGTAATTGTTGCAGAAGATCCTAGCTGTCCAATTAATCCAGCTGCATGCCATGTTGTACCAGAAGTTAGTTGATCTCTTTCTAGCAAAACAACATCTTTCCAGCCAAACTCTGTTAAATGATAGGCAACAGAACAACCAGCAACACCCCCGCCAATAACTACAACTTTTGCTGATTTTGGAATTTTTTTATTCATAAAATATTACTGATAAAGCTTTTCTGTATTAGTTTCAAAATATTTATCAAGATTATTTATATCAATATCCCTAATATTTGATGGACTCCATTTAGGGTTATGATCTTTTGAAACGAGAACAGAATTAATTCCATTATCAAAATCATCTCTATATACAACTTTTTGACTTAATTGATATTCTGTTTCTAGACAATCTTTTAAAGATTTTCCTTTTGAATCATCTATTAGCTTTGCTGTAATTGCTAGACTCATAGGACACTTTTTTGATAATAAATCTAGAGTTTTCTGTGAGAATTTTGAGTTGTTTGACTCAATATTAGATAAAATATTTTTAATATCACCTTCAAATAATTCATTAATTAAATTAATATTTTTAATAATTTCACTTTCATGATTCACTTCAAATTTATCACTAATAATAATACCATCATTTATAAATTTTTCTTTAATTAAATCTATTTTGTTAATATCAAAATATTCAGTTGCTAATCCAAAATATAATAATTCATTAGTTTCTAAAACCTGTCCTGTTAGACCAATATATTTACCAATATTTTTTGGAAGATTTGATAAAAAAAAACTACCTCCAACATCAGGAAAAAAACCAATTGCACTTTCGGGCATTGCAAATTTCGTATTACTTGTTGCAAGCCTGTGGTCTCCATAAATAGATAAACCAACACCTCCACCCATCACTACACCATTCCAAATTGATAAAAACTCTTTTGGAAATTGGCTAATTAAATAATTTAATTTATACTCAGTTTCAAAAAATTCTTTCTTTAAGCTATTTTCATTTCTGGTAAGATATAAGGACTTTACATCACCACCTGCACAAAAATGTTTACCTTCTCCGAATAAAATAACTCTTTCTATTGAACTTTTGTTTTCCCAATAATAAAGTTTTTCAGAAAAACTTTTTGCCATGTCAATATTTAACGCGTTTAGTGCTTTTGGACGGTTAAGTATTATAATTCCAGTATTATTCTTTTCTTCAAAAATAATATCCATTAATTTCTTCTAAATTCTAATACTTTACTTGATAAACCAACTTCTTTTGCTTTTAGTCTGTTAATTTCATCTCTTAATCTTGCGGCATCTTCAAATTCCAATTTCGAAGCATATTCATTCATTTTTTTCTCTAAATTTTTAATATGTTTTTCAAGATCTTTTCCAACCATTTCTTTTGCATTCTCTATGTCAACTGTTACGTGATCTTGTTCTGCAGTATTCTCAATTATCTCCTGAATATTTTTCTTAATGCTTATAGGGGTAATATTATATTCTTTGTTGTATTCTAATTGCTTTGTTCTTCTTCTATCTGTCTCATCCATAGCTTCTTTCATGCTAGAAGTTATATTGTCAGCATACATAAGTACCTTACTTTCAACATTTCTTGCCGCTCTACCGATAGTTTGAATTAAGCTTGTTCTAGATCGAAGATACCCTTCTTTATCTGCATCAAGAATTGCCATTAAAGCACATTCTGGTATGTCTAAACCTTCTCTTAAAAGGTTAATTCCAACTAAAACATTAAAAACACCAAGTCTTAAGTCTCTAATAATTTCTATCCTTTCCAATGTATCAATATCTGAATGAAGATAACGAACTTTAAGTCCTTCCTCATTAATATACTCTGTTAGATCTTCAGCCATTTTTTTTGTTAAAGTAGTTACTAAAACTCGATGACCTTTATTTATAGTTTTTTTACATTCATCTATTAGATTATCAATTTGATGTTTAGTTGGTCTAATTTCAATTGGCGGATCAATTAATCCTGTAGGCCTAATTACTTGTTCTACGAAGGCCCCACCTGTTTTTTCAAGTTCATAGTTGCCGGGAGTAGCACTAACAAAAATTGTTTGAGGGCGCATTGCATCCCATTCCTCCCTTTTTAAAGGTCTATTATCTACGCAGCTTGGAAGTCTAAAACCATATTGAGCTAAAGTGGACTTTCTTGAAAAGTCACCTTTGTACATACCTGCTATTTGACCACATGTTTGATGGCTTTCATCAATAAATAACAAAGAATCTTCTGGAATATATTCATATAAAGTAGGAGGGGGTTCACCGGGCTTTCTACCAGATAAATATCTTGAATAATTTTCTATACCGCTACAACTGCCAGTCGTTTCCATCATCTCCAGATCAAATGTTGTTCTTTCATCTAATCTTTGTCTTTCTAGATATTTTTTTTCTTTCTCAAAAACCTCCAATTGTTTTTTTAAATCATTTTTAATCATTGAGATTGCTTTTTTAATAGTTGGTTTTGGTGTAACGTAATGTGAATTTGCAAATATTCTTATCTGATCAAGTTCTCCTAATTTTTCACCTGTTAATGGATCTACTTGACTTATGCTTTCTATGTCGTCACCGAACATAGATATTTTCCAAGATATATCTTCATAATGTGAAGGAAATATTTCTAAAATATCACCCTTTGCTCTAAAACTACCTCTTCTAAAATCCATATCACGTCTTTTATACAAAAGTTCAACCAATCTTCTAATTATTACTTCCCTGCTTATTGATTGATTTTTGTCTAAAGTAAAAGACATTGATGAATAAGCATCGACAGAGCCAATACCATAAATACATGATACTGATGCCACAATTATAGTATCTCTTCTCTCAACGAGCGATCTTGTAGCTGAATGACGTAATCTGTCGATTTGTTCGTTAATAGATGACTCTTTTTCAATATATGTATCTGTTCTTGCTACATAAGCTTCTGGTGTATAATAATCATAATAACTAACAAAATATTCAACTGCATTATTTGGAAATAAATTTTTCATTTCACCGTAGAGTTGAGCTGCTAAAGTTTTATTAGGCGCCATTATCAATGTTGGTTTTTGAACTTTTTCAATAACTTTAGCCATTGTAAATGTTTTACCAGAACCTGTTACGCCAAGGAGCACTTGTTCCTGCTCACCTTCATTTAAGCTTTTAACAATACTATCTATTGCAGCAGGTTGATCACCACTTGGGTTGAAATCACTAACAATTTTAAATGGTTTTGTTATATCTATGGGATTATTTTGTTTAATTTGAATTTTGTTCATACAGTTTTGATATAATCATTTAGATAATTATACTTTTCTAAAAAACTACCATTTAATGTAATTGTTGCGTTCAAAATCCTACCATCATCTTTATTAAATATATAAGGAATCACTTCACTTACGATACCATCTCCAAATTCTTTACTTGAGTCACGCGGCAATTCAGAAGGCAAGTTATCAACCGCCATGATTGCTAAATCTTTGTTATCAGTTTCTTTAAAAGTATATCTGTCAATGTAAAAGTTAGGACTCTCAATAGTTGAAGATCTTATAGTTGTTGGTACAGAACCATCAACATCACATGTAATATCTCCAATTACTTTTAAATTATTTAATTTTTTAAGATCATTTTTTTCAAAAATTTTTGGAGAAGCTGGATCCCAGTAATGAGCACTGATAAATACATCTGCCACTTTTAAATATTGAGGAGCACAACTTTTATATTCTTTTGGATATTGAATGAAATGATTAAGATTAAATTCTTTATTTAAATTCGATTCTACATAATCCTTAGTTTCTAAATTACAAAATACAGGGTAATCAAAATTATTATATTGAAACTTTTCTTTAGAAACTTCTTTTATATTTGTATGTTTTAAAACCTCTATTACACCTTTGGCGACTCTTCCATCACCGGTTACTAAAATATTCATTTTGGGAAAATATAAATTTTTTAAATTATTGATTAATCTTTCATAATTATTAATTCTATTTGCCCTTGCTAATGGTTGTTTATTAAAGTTTTCTAAACAGAGATTAAGAGTATTATAACAGCCAATAATTCCTGCAAACCTTCCAAAACCTAGATATCTTGAACTTTTTTTATCTCTAATGTTTTCATAATCTATTAATTTTATATTTTTCTCTAAAACCGACTTCAGAAGCTCTTTTTTGTCCATACCTGGAGTGCCCTGAGCATTATTTAGAGTTTCTTTGTTAAGTTTGTACGTATGAGAAAAAAAAACATAGGTTTTATTATTTAATAAAACATTAGTATCAATTTCTTTAACACCAAATATAATGGAACAACTTGATAAATCTTCATTTATTTCTGCACCTTTATTTTTATACTCATCATCAGAAAAACATCTTTTTTTTGAAGGTTGCACCAAAATATTTAAATTTGGATATTTTGATTTAAGCTTTTCTATATGTTCTGGAACTAAAGGAGTTCTATTTTCATCAGGACGCGATTCTTTAATAACTCCAATAGCTTCTATTGGTTTATTCATTTATTTGTTGAATATTTATATTATTTTCTTTTAGTATTTTAAAAAAATACATTATGTTTTCTTTTTCGTGTGGAGCAGTTTTAACTCCAGGTTTAATCTTTCCTTCTAGCATTAGGTCAATTGCTGTTGAAAGAGTAATAGAAACGAGTTTTCCCATAGCAGTATTCTCTCCTGAACCTTTTTCATCTAAAAAGTAAGAACTATTAAATATTTGATTATTATTCTCGAAAGCTTTTAGTTTTACAGATAACACAACTCTATCTTTTTCATCAGGTTGATATCTATTTTTTATTAATAATTCTTCACTTTTCTTATTAATATCATCTTCGATTGTATCTGATTGATTTTCGAGCATAGAAAAAATATCTTTCCAAGCCTCTTTCCATCCATCTAATCGTAATGTACCTCTAACAAATTCCTTAACCTTCCAATTTTTATTAAAATTATACTCATTTACATATGGTGTTGAGTCTCGGTTTGGGTAAGCCTCAAAATTTTCATCATTTATAGAATAAGGGCTAATTGATTTATAAGGCGTTACAATTTTTGTTTCTCCTTTTGTAATAAATTTTGCATCATTATTTAAAGCTTTAATCACTCCTGAAGGTGACCAACTAAACTTGTATCGAAAATCATTGGGTTCTGCAGGAAAACCTCCACAATATGACTCATAAATTACTTCAAT
>CABYIF010000029.1 GCA_902518985.1 uncultured Alphaproteobacteria bacterium
TTATATTGGTAGACTTCTAAAATCTAAGGGAATTAATCACTTTTTAAAAACAATAAAATTATATTTTAATAATACATATAATATTGAATTTTGTATTTTAGGTGAATTTGAGAACATTAATGATTTTGATTATAATTTATTTAAAGAGTTAAAAAATAGCAAAAGGATAATACACTATAATCACCATGATGATATTCGTAAAGTAATTTATAAATCTGATTGTGTAGTTTTGCCATCATACAGGGAGGGAACTTCAAAAGTTTTATTGGAGTCCATGTCGTGTGGCAGACCAATTATAACATCTAATGTCCCTGGTTGTGATCACTTAGTTAATAATAATCTTAATGGTTTTTTATGTGATATAAATGATCTATCTTCTTTAAAAAATGCTATTTTAAAATTTAAGTCCTTGAATTCAGATAGTAGGCAAAAGATGTCAACTAATTGTAGAAAATTTGTAGAGTCAAACTTTGATGAAAACTTAGTTATTAATAATTATTGTGATATAATAAAAAAATTAGATGAACATAAATAGCATTAAAATTGGTGTTTTGGGAATTGGGTATGTTGGTTTACCCTTGTCATTATCTTTTGCTAAAAAATATGAATTAGTAGCTTATGACTCTAACCAAACCCGTATAGAAGAATTAAAAAAAAATATTGATAGCAATTTAGAATTCTCAAAAAAAAAATTTATTAAGATTAAAAAAAATATAGTCTTCACCAATAAAAAAAATGATTTAAAAAATTGTAATATTTATATAATTACTGTTCCTACTCCAATTAATAGAAATAAAAAACCAGATTTAAAATTTTTAAAAATAGCAAATAATATTGTTGGTAAGTTTTTAAATAAAAATGATATTGTTGTTTATGAGTCTACTGTATACCCAGGCCTAACAGAAGAATTTTGCATACCATATCTAGAAAAATATTCAAAATTAAAATGTAAAATTAATAATAACTTGCAAAAAAAAAAATAATAATTATTTTTATTGTGGTTATTCTCCTGAAAGAATAAATCCTGGGGATAAAAAACACACTTTCGAAAATATCCCTAAAATTGTTTCTGGTTCAACAAAATCGACTGCAAACTTTTTAAAGAAATTATATTCAAGTGTAATAAAAGCAAAAGTTTATAAAACAGATTCAATTAAAATTGCAGAAGCTGCTAAAATTATTGAAAATACTCAAAGAGACTTAAATATTGCATTAATTAATGAATTTTCATTAATTTTTAATAAAATGAAAATTGACACAAACTCAATTCTTAAGGCAGCATCAACGAAATGGAATTTTTTAAACTTTAAGCCAGGTTTAGTAGGTGGGCATTGTATAAGTGTAGATCCTTATTATCTGACATATCAGTCACAAAAATTAGGTTATAATCCTAAACTAATTCTTGCAGGAAGATCAATTAATGATGACATGGGTAAATATATTGCAAATATTGCAAAATCTAAATTAAATAAAAATAAAAAAAATAAAATTTTAATTATGGGCCTTTCTTTCAAGGAAAACTGCTCTGATTTAAGAAATTCTCAGGTTTATAATATATTTGATATTCTAAGAAAAAAAAATAAAATTGATTTATATGATCCTCTTGTACCTAACAGTGAAGTAAAGAAAAAATATAGAACTAATAAAATTAATATATTAAGAAAAAAATATTATAATTTAATAATAATAGCTGTTTCTCATGATCATTTTAAAAAAATTGGTATAAAAAAAATATCAAGTCTTTTAAATGTTCGATCTAGTAGAATGATTATTGATGTAAAGGGAGCTTTTCCGAATAAATATAGTTTTTTTAAACTTTAATATTTTTTATTTCTTTATTTATACTTTGTTTTCGATTCATCTTAACTATAGATGAATTTTCAAAAACATCATAGCAATGTATAAGTAATGTTGCTCTTGTAGAAAAAGTTTCTATTTCTAAATTTGCATGTAAAGATCTAAAACCAAAAAACATATATACATTTCCAGGTTTTATTTTTAAAAGTTTATAGTTAAAAATTTTTCTTAATAATTTGGTATTCAAAAGTGTTCTTGAAATAAAATTTTGAAAAAAAATTTTTTGAATTATATTTAATATCAAGTTTTTATGAACTTTTCTTAAATTTGGAAATATTACAAGATCTCCATTCTTTCCACTTTTGTTATTAGGTATTATTATGGGAATTAATATTGTAATCAAATGAGCATCAAAATGGTATAAATAAGCCTGTTTTTTTTGCTGAACACCAGAAACCACTCTTAAAACTTTGTAATTAGGTTTTTTATAATCATTTATATTATTATCTCTAAGAACTTCTGAGATAATTTTATTAATCTTATCTTCAAATTTTTTATCATCAATAACTGTGTTTTTAAAGCTATCTTCATATAATCTAAAATTTTTATTAGGAAATTCTTTTAATTTTAAATCAATAAAATTTCTGAGTTGAGACAAATCTTCATCAGAAATAATATTATTGGAACTGTAATATCCATTTTCTCTAATTATATTTGTTATACTCAAGTAACCTCTAAAAAAATCTTGATAATATTATTATTTAGTAGACTATATATTTAAAACTAAATATTTAAAATAAAAAATATATAAATATGGATTTTACTATTTTTAAATTAGGCTTTGTAAATATATTACTATTTATTTTGTCTTTCTCTACATTATTTTTTATTCTTTCTAAACTAGCTGAGAGGTATAATTTAGTTGATAAAAATGATTTTCGAAAAATACATCAAGGCAGAATCCCCCTAATAGGAGGTTTATTAATATATTTTTGTTTTGTAATAAACGTGATCAATTTTAATATTGATATAAATTATAATTTCCTTGTGATTTTGTTTCGATTTTACTGATATTATTATTAGGTGTTTTTGATGATATTTATAATATTCCTCCTTACATAAGGCTTTTTTTTCAAATTATTTCTATTTCAATAATTATTAACTCAGGTCTAAGTATTACAAGCTTTAAATTTAATGGTTTAAATTTATCTCTAGGTATTTTTGGATTTTTTTTTACAATTGTAAGTTTGGTCGCGATTACAAATGCTTTTAACTTTATAGATGGCATTGATGGATTGTGCTCTAGTCTTTTTTTAGTTCCGCTATCAGTGATTTTATTTATATTATTTACAAATCAATACTTAATGGAATTTGAATTATTATTATTACTGTATTTAGTTGTTTTTATCTTTTTTATATTAAATTTTGGTTTTTTTGGTTTAGGAAAAATATTCTTAGGAGATAGTGGTAGTACATTTTTAGGATTTATTCTAGGATGTATTTTAATTTATATTTCAAATTTAAATATTATTGAAACTTTTTTTGTACCTTGGTTAATAATTATACCAATTTTTGACTTAATAAGAGTAGTATTGTTTAGACTTATAAATAATATAAATCCAACATATCCAGATAGGATTCATATACATCATATTTTAACAAGATATTTTAGTAGTTCTAAAATAGCTTTGATTTTTATCAACATTATAACTATAATATTTATTATTTTTGGATATTTCATATCAAAAATTGACTCAATACTATCAATTATTTTTTATATTTGTTTTTTTGCAATTTTCTTTTTTTCTGCAAATCTTATCGATCAAAGTTTTAAGAAAAACGATCAATAATATTTATAATTTCTGTGACTTCTTTTTCGGTGTTGTAATGAACCATGCTTAATCTCACAACACCATCTTCAACATCTACTCCTAAGCTTTTAAGACATCTCCAAGCATAGAAATTATCATTTCTAGTTGCGATTTTATTTTGAACTAAAAAATTTGAAAAATACTTTGAAGATTTATTTTTTGAAATAATGGAAATTGTTGGTGCTCTATTTTTATTTTTTATTCTTGATTTTCCAAATAATTTTAAATCATTTCTTTTTGATAAATAATCTAACAGAGGGTTCGCAATATTTTCTTCATGTTTTGATATTAGTGAATTTATTTTTTTAATTTTTTCTCTTGTACTAATTTTAGTTTCTCCAAAATGATGCAAGTATAAATTATTAAAATAATCATATATTCCAATTAATGAGACTAACTCCTCATGATTTGGTCCACCTGGATTAATTGTATAAGGATACATTCCTTTTAAAAATTCATGATTTTGATTAGGTAATTTTCTTAAAATTTCTTCTTTTCCATAAAGTAGAGCTAAATGTGGCCCATAAGTTTTATATAAACTAAATGAATAAAAATCTACATCCAATTCCTTAACATCGGGTAAACCATGAGGCGCATAAGATACTCCATCCCCTATAACATATGCATCATAATTATGAGCTAAATCTGATATTTCTCTTAGGTTATTTACAGAACCAATAATATTAGAGCAATGAGTAACAGCTAAAATTTTTGTTTTATTACTAAGTAGTTTTTTAAGATCTTCTATTTCTAATTCATGAGTTTGTTTGTTAAATTGCCATTCCTTAATAATTGCACCATGTTCAGATAATCTTCTCCAAGGGCTAATATTTGCTTCATGGTCTTGATTTGTTACAATTATTTCATCTCCTGGTTTTATAAAACTTTTAAGAGCATTAGACAGTACATACAAATTAATAGAAGTCGAACCCCCAATTAAAATTTCATTATTTTTAGCATTAATCATTTGTGAAAAAATTTTTGTAGACTCATCCATTTCTTTACCTGCAATTTTTGACATTTCATAATCTGCATAGGGTTGAACTTTAGTTGAAGTCATAAATTGAGATAATTTTTGGATTACATTTATCGGAACATAACTTCCCCCTGCATTTTCAAAAAAAGACCAATTTTTTGCCAAAGGATCATCAAATGCTGGAAATTGAGATCTAACAAAATCTAAGTCAAGCTGAATGTTTTCTAAATTCAATTTTTCCTCTTATTTAATAATTATTACTATTTAAAAAATAGTTTATATTGTTAATATTATAAAATAACTCTAATATTAATGCTAGACAAAAGAAAATTTTATATAGATGGAGAATGGATAAACCCATATCAAGCAAACGACTTTGATGTAATTAATCCATCAAATGAAGAAAGCTTTGCTCTTATATCATTAGGAAGTATTAAAGATGTTGATAGAGCTGTTCTATCTGCAAAAAAAGCTTTTGATAGATGGAGCGTTAGTAAAAAAAAAGATCGAATTGATTTAATAGAGGAATTATTAAAAATATATCACTCAAGATGGGATGAAATAACTAACGTGATGACTCTCGAAATGGGCGCACCATTAGATTGGTCCTCATCAGCTCAAACTTCTTCAGGCTATGATCATATTAAAGATTTCATAAAAAGACTAAAAAATTTTAATTTCGAAAAAAAATTTGAAAATAATTCAGATAATTACATATCATATGAGCCTATTGGCGTTTGTGGATTAATTACTCCATGGAATTGGCCACTTAATCAAATTGTTTTAAAGGTAGTTCCAGCTCTTGCAACTGGATGTACAATGATACTCAAGCCTTCTGAAATAGCTCCTTTATCTGGAATGTTATTTGCAGAAATTATAGATGAGGCAGGATTTCCACCTGGTGTTTTCAATTTAATAAATGGAGATGGTGAGGGTGTAGGTTCAGATCTATCTTCACATCCTGATATTGATATGATTTCTTTCACAGGATCTACTAGAGCTGGACGATTAATTTCAAAAAATGCAGCAGATACAATCAAAAGAGTTTGTCTTGAATTAGGCGGGAAGGGAGGAAATATTGTATTTAGTGACTCTCATCCTGAAGCCGTAAAAGAAGGTGTAAGAAACATAATGAGTAACTCAGGACAGTCATGTGATGCACCCACTAGAATGCTTGTAGAAAAATCAATATATAAAAGAGCAGTAAAAGAGGCAGCTGACGAAGCAAATAATATAAAAGTTGATATGGCTTCAAAGAAAGGCGATCATATAGGACCTGTAATTTCTAAAAAACAATATGATAAAATTATTGATCTTATTCAAAGTGGAATAGAAGAGGGTGCTACACTTGTTGCTGGCGGACCTGATCGTCCAGTCGGATTAGAAAAAGGATATTTTATAAAACCTACTATTTTTACAGATGTATCTAATGAAATGAGAATAGCAAAAGAAGAAATATTTGGACCTGTATTGTCAATTATTCCTTTTGATACTGAAGAAGAGGCAGTATCAATAGTAAATCAAACATCTTATGGTCTAGGTAATTATGTTCAAACTCAAGATAAAGAACGAGCAAAAAGAGTAGCAAAAAAATTTAGATCTGGCGGAGTGTATATTAATGGAAGTACTGCTGATCCTGGGACACCATTTGGAGGTTACAGGCAATCAGGCAATGGAAGAGAGGGTGGAAATTGGGGATTAGAAGAATATTTAGAAATTAAAACAATTTGTGGATGGAAGTAATTTAAACTTTAATATTATTAAAGTAATTAAGTCGGGCAACTATTTCGTCTCTTTCAATGTAGTATCCTTGAAGGTGTCTATTACCTGAATTTGGGTCAAATTCAGTTCTGCCATGTAAAACTCTTCTATTATTAAAACAAAATATATCTCCAGCTTCTAATCTAAAATTTATTTTAAATTTATTATTTTGAAGTAATGAAGCAAAGCGCTGATATGCGTCATAAAATTTTTTCATTTTACTTGGATTAATATCAATAGCACCCATAGCAGCCATACTAAATCTAATATCGTTAAAGTCCTTATCTTTTGTAAGAGTAATAATCGGCGAATGAAGAATTCTTACTGCTTTTTGGGTATAATCAGTATCTTTAAATTTAACATATGTATTAGTTAATATTTTAAAAACTTCCTTTTCTTTTTTTCTTAAAAAATTTGCAACAGCAAAACCGTCTACAACTGATGATTTTCCACCTTTTGCATCATTGATTAAACAATGTAAAAACTGATATCCTGGAGCATATTCAAAATATGGCAAATCTGTATGATTTCGAAGAGCTTGTGCTGTATAAGCAGTATTATTTGGTTTAGGTATATTTATTACTTCAAAAGGTGTTCCAAAAAAAGTTTCTCTATGATGACTAATTCTATTTAATATTTTAAAACCAGATTTTTTTCTTGTCGGAGAATTTTTAACAATAGCAAATCCATATGTATGTAAAAGTCTAAGCCATTCTATTAGATATTTATCATTTTTTATAATTTTATCATAATTTAATTTTATTTTATTGAATTTTTTTTTAAGGCTCCCATCCCAAAATTTGTATGGAGTAATATATTTTTTGTTGTTTATTTCAGTATAGCAGTGATCCCTAAGCCATTTTAATTCAAATTGGCTATTATGGTTATTTTCACTCCAATTAATATTAAGTTTATGATTATAAATTTTAAATTCTTTAGGATATATTTTATTACTTACTGTAAGAATGTTAAAAATTCTCATATTAGCAATAGGGTGTATTGCAGACGGGCAATTATCTCTTAACCACAAAAAATGAAACTTGCTTTTAAAGTTATCACCCCATATTATACCTAAATAATCTTTTTTTCTCTCTATATTTTTTACAGCGTATTTTGTCTCCATAATAAAATATTTATATCCCAATAAATTAACATAGTATATTGAATAACAAAATGAAACCTAAAAATAATAACCTGCTGGGTATTTCTTTCATGATAATTTCAATGTTTTGTTTAAGTGTAAATGACATGACATATAAGTATTTAAGTTTTCATTTTCCTGTATGGGAGTCTATATTTTTTAGGGCTTTAAGCGGAAGTATAGTTGCGATATTTCTCGCAATATATTTTGGTTTTGACAAACTAAAAACAAAAAAACCATTAGGACATGCAATAAGAGCTTTTTCAGCTTCTGGTTGTGTTGTTTTTTATATTTATGGAATAAATAATCTAATGTTATCTGAAAATATTGCTATTGCTCACTCAGCGCCTATAATTGCAGCATTTCTCGCAGTTCCAATTCTTGGAGAAAAAATTGGCATTCTTAGAACATCTGCAATATTAATAGGTTTTATTGGAGTACTAATAATAGTTAAACCAGGTACTGATCTTTTTAAATTAGAGTCATTATACCCATTAATTTCTGCGTGTTTTATGGCATCAGTATATTTGTCAACTAGATCGGTTATGAGTACTGACTCAAGTGTTGCAATTATATTTTATTATTCATTTGCTCTTTTAATTACATCTTTAATATTTTTTCCTAGTAATTTTATATTACCAAATATTTATCAACTTTTTTTTGCAATGAGTTTAGGAGTAATGGGATCTATTGGGCATTTCTTTATGTCTCAAGCTGCTAAGAATGCTGATGTAGCGATAACTTCTCCTTTTGAATATTCATCTTTTATTTTTGTCGGCTCAATGGGATTTTTAATCTTTTCTGAAGTGCCCACATTTAGTATTTATTTAGGAGGTTTAATAATTATTAGTACTGGAATTTTTATAGCTTATAGAGAAAGAAAAAATAATTAATTAAAATAAAATATCACTCTTTCCAATTTGGTGATCTTTTTTTCCAAAAAAGCATTAATACCTTCTTCTGAGTCTTTATGTAACATATTCTCCGTCATTATTTTTGATGTAAAATTATAAGCATCTTCAAGACTCATATCCTTTTGCTTATAAAAAGCTTGTTTACCAATTTTAATTGTATTCGAAGATTTGGACGATATTTTTTTTGCTATTCTAAAAACATTTTCTTTTAAATTATTAGATTCAAATACATCATTTATAAGTCCTATTCTTAAAGCTTTATTTGCATCTATTAGATCTCCTGTAAGAAGCATTTCCATAGCTTGTTTTTTTCCTATTGTTCTTGATAATGGAACCATGGGTGTAGAACAAAAAAGTCCAATATTAACACCAGGCGTTGCATATTGTGATTTTTCACTCGAATATGCTAAATCACAACTAGAAATTAACTGACAGCCTGCTGCTGTAGCTATACCATCAACCATAGCTATTACAGGTTTATTATTTTTATTAATTTTCAGCATAAGACGAGAACACATTTGAAATATTTTCTTGTAATAACTTTCGCCTTTGTCATTTTGTAATCTTTGTGAATTTAAATCTTTTAAATTATGCCCTGCACAAAAAATATTACTATTTGATGATAAAATTATTACTTTTACATTTTGATCATCATCAGCAATATCTAGCGCTGATGTAAGTTCATTAATCATATTTTCACTTAAAGTGTTTTGGTTTTTTTGATCATTCATAATAATATTAAAAATATTATTATTATTTTCAGTCAATATTAGATTAAAAGTCATTTAATTGATTTGAACTTCAACATCTTTTGATAATGAGTTAGCAATAAAACAATACTTATGAGATCTCTCTTTCATCTTTTTCATTTCGTTATCAGAAATAGTAAAATTATCTTCAAATACTATAGCTGGATTTAGCTCTATTTTGTTGACGTACATTCTTCCCTCTGCATTTTTTCCTAAATACGAAATTGCTTTATCTTTGTAATTAATAACTGGCCATTTCATTTTTGCAGCTAAAGCTAAAAACGTCATCATAAAGCAACTACTCACAGCAGCAGCCAGTTTTTGTTCTGGATTAATATTAGTTTCGCTTCCTCCATAATCTGGAGATGATCCCGCATCAATAGATACATTTTCATTTAGTATCACGGTGTGATCAGTTAAGTATTTTCCAAATTCGAGTTTTTGATCTCCTAATTCCCACTTTAATTCTATTGAATGACTCATTTTAAGAATAATTAAAAGGTAGTGAGCACACTTTACCTTTTCTCTCAATATTGTCTGGTGTTAATACGATAACATCCTGCCCATCATTCCAATAATCTCTATCCACCATTGATAGCCCAATATTGGTTTTTAAAAATGGTGAATAAATACCAGAGGTGATATTACCAATTTGAAATCTATTTTTTGAGTATACAGGAAAAGGTATTGAGCATGGAGGAGTCGGGGACCCATCAAAAGTAATTCCTTTTATTTTTTTTTCTATTCCATTTTTTAATATTTTTTTTAGTGCATTTTTTCCAATGAAATCATGAGATAAATTATTACAATAATTATCAAATCCACATTCAATTGGATTATTTTCTAAAGTAAATTCATTACCATAGGATAATAAACCACCTTCTATTCTATCAATTAAATTTGGACATCCAGGTGAAATATTAAAATCTTTTCCCGCTTCCCAAATAGTTTCCCAAAGTTTTTTTCCTAAACTAAAACCCTTAAGATAAATCTCAAAACCATCTTGTTTGCTATATCCTGATCTTGCAATTATCTGCTTTGTTCCTTCAAATTCAAAAAAAGAAAAATGAAAGAATTTTAATTTTTTAATTTTTTCTCCAAATATTGATGACATTAATTTTTCAGATTTTGGACCTTGAACTGCTAGGGGGTAAATATCTGGTTCTATAATATCAACTTTAAAATTTCTTCCTACAGCCAATCCTTTTGCCCAAAGAAGAACATCTGAGTCTGCAACTGATAGCCAATATTCATTTTCACTTAATTTTAAAAGTACAGGATCGTTTATCATTCCTGCATTTTCATCAATCATTGGATAATAGTAACATTTACCAATAGGCATATCTTTTATTGATCTTGGAGACATGAGTTGTATTAATTTTGTAGCATCTTCTCCTATTATTTGAACCTGTCGTTGACATGAAACATCCCAAATTTGAGTATTTTTAGATAAGTGCCAATAATCTTCTTCTACTGTTGCTTTATATGATTTTGGAAGAAGCATATGATTAACTACAGTAAAACCGCTTACACCTGCTTCAATTACCTTCTCGGTATAGGGAGTCCGTCTGATACGTCTAGACATGTTTAATCCTGAATTACTC
>CABYIF010000030.1 GCA_902518985.1 uncultured Alphaproteobacteria bacterium
AATTGTATTATTCCAAGAATAACAGGAAGTGCATTTATTACTGGGAAACAAAATTTATATATTGATAAAGATGATCCATTTCCAGAAGGTTATAGGCTAAATGATACCTGGCCAGATTTATAGAAAACTGCGATTAAATAACACTTGTTTCATTAATAGAAACATTTTATTTTGATGAATTAATAGGAAGTATACTAGAAGATATCACAATTTATGACTAGATTTAATGCATGGAATGTAATTAAGAATGGATTGAATGGCCAATCTGGCTGGTCCAGACAGTGGAGGGATCCAGAACCTAAAAGTAATTATGATGTTATTATTATTGGGGGTGGTTTACATGGTTTAGCAACGGCATTCTATCTTGCAAAAAATCACAATATAAAAAATATAGCAGTTTTAGAAAAGGGATGGATTGGTGGAGGTAATGCTGGCCGAAATACAACTATCGTTCGTTCAAATTATATGATGCCGGGTAATCACGAATTTTATGAACATTCACTACAGTTATGGGAGAATTTAAGTCATGAATTAAACTACAATGTAATGTTTAGTCAAAGGGCGCATGTATCTTTATTTCACAGCCCAGGTGCAAGAGACTCGGCTGCTCGAAGATATAATATTATGAGACTTCATGGTACTGATGCTGAACTTTGGGATCTTAAAACATTAAAGAAAAAAATTCCTCATTTAAACTATGATGATTCTAGATTTCCAATCTTAGGTGCAGCAGTTCAAAGACGAGCTGGAAATGCAAGACATGATGCAGTTGCTTGGGGATATGCTAGAGCAGCAGATTCATTAGGTGTAGATATTCTTCAAAATTGTGAGGTAACAGGTATCACTAGAAAGAATGGTAGTATTGAAAGTATACAAACATCAAGAGGAACAATTAAAGGAAAAAAAGTCGGATTTGCAGTGGCTGGTAATACATCTGTATTATGGCAAATGGCAGAATTAGGAAATCTACCAATTGAATCTCATAAGCTTCAAGCATTTGTTACAGAGTCAATAAAACCACTTTTAAATCAAGTTGTTGTTTATGGTGTGGGAGGAGCACATTTTTATATATCTCAATCTGATAAAGGAAGTATGGTTTTTGGAGGAGATCTTGATTGGTATAAGTCTTACGCACAAAGAGGTAATCTTCCTATCGTTCAAGACTCAGCTGAAGCAGCCATGGCAATACTTCCTTGCTTAGGTAGAATAAGATTACTAAGGCACTGGGCAGGAGTCATGGACATGAGTATGGATGGTTCATTTTTTATTTGCAAGACACCTATTTCAAATCTCTATTTAAATGCCGGCTGGAATTATGGAGGCTTTAAGGCTAGCCCTGCTTCAGGTTGGTATTTTGCAGATTTAATTGCAAATGAAAACCCACATAACTATGTTCACAACCATAATCTTGAAAGATTTGAAAAAGGCATAAACATTGACGAGCGTGGCGCTGGTCCTGATCCTAAATTGCACGGTTAAATGATTAGAATAAATTGTCCTTATTGTGGAGAAAGAGATCATAGTGAGTTTAGCTATGGGGGAGATGCTACAATTAATTACCCTTCTTTAGAATCATCTGAAAAAGAATGGACGGAAGCAATATTTTTTAGAAAAAATATTAGAGGTTTTCAATTAGAAACATGGCATCATTCCAATGGATGTAGAATGTGGCTTGAAGTTGAACGTTCAACAGTAACGCATGAAATAAAAAGTGTTAGACCATGTCATCCTGATTTACAGAAAGTAGTTGAAAATAATAAATGAAATCAAAGAGATTAAATAACCTTGGCAAAATCAATAGAGATAAAACTCTAAATTTTACGTGGGACAATAAAAGACTTAGTGGTTTTGAAGGCGACTCACTTGCATCTGCTCTTTTAGCTAACAATATTGGTATTGTTGGAAGAAGTTTTAAATATCATAGACCAAGAGGAATATTTTCAAGTGGTGTGGAAGAATCTGGAGCATTAGTTACAATTGGTTCTAAAGATAGAAGAGATCCAAATGTCAGGGCAACTACACAAGAGCTATATGATGGTTTGAAGGCAAGTGGTCAGAATGCATTTCCAAATGTAAATTTTGATCTGGGTGGAATAAATAATTATATTGGCAGATTCTTTGCTGCAGGTTTTTATTATAAAACTTTCATGGGTATACCGCCTTTCGAATGGGGTAAAGGCACTGCAATTTGGATGCTTTTCGAAAAACTAATTAGAAAGGCAGCAGGTATGGGAAGTGCTTCAAGGTTGCCTGATCCTGATTCTTACGAACATGCTCATGATTTTTGTGATGTAATAGTAGTTGGTTCTGGGCCCTCTGGCGTTGCAGCAGCTATAGAAGCTGCTGAGAAAAAATTAGATGTTATTTTAGTTGAGCAAGATAGCGAGCTTGGAGGAAATCAACTATCAGAAAATGATTTTTCTACCTCTAACATTTTTAATCAACTTAAAAGTTTAGGTGTTAAGATAATGACTAGGACCACTGCTTTTGGTTTGTACGACAATTGCGTTGTTGGTTTGTTAGAAAGAGTAACTGATCACTTATCAATTCCAGACAGCACACTTCCGCGTCAGCGATTTTGGACAATTAGAGCAAAACACATAATTGTTGGTTCAGGTGCATTGGAAAGACATATTGCATTTAACAACAATGATATACCGGGAGTAATGACTGTAAATGCCTCAAAGCACTATTTAAATAGGTACGGAGTATTAACTGGTGAAGATATTGTAATAGCTACTAATAATGACTCAGTTTATGAAACTGCAAGTGAATTATCAGAGGCTGGAGCAAATGTAACAGTTTTAGACTCAAGAACTAACATTGAGGTTAATTCAAATAAAAATTTTGAAATTAGAGAAGGTTTTGTTCCTTATAATATAAATGGGAGAAAAAAAATTGATAGCTTAGATATTTCTAAAAGTGAAGATATTAATAAAGTTGACACAATTAACTGTGACCAAGTTCTTTTATCTGGAGGATGGTCTCCTGCGGTACATTTATTATCTCATAGAGGTGTAAAACCTAAATGGGATACAGACAATGCATGTTTTATTCCAAATGATACGAAAGAAAATATTACGATGATTGGCTCCTCAAGAGGATTGTGGAATAAAGATGATTGTATTGCATCAGGAGTTGCAGGTGCTACCGATGCGTTAAATCGTTTGGGCATATCTAAAACAAATTATTTTTTTCCTAAACCGGGTGGATGGAAAAACCCAATTAAACCACTTTATGAAATAAAATATAAAAAATCACGTTCAAAAAGTTTTGTAGATTATCAACATGATGTGACAGCTGACGATGTAAGATTAGCTCATCGTGAAGGTTTTATTTCAGTAGAACATCTTAAAAGATACACAACTCTAGGTATGGCTAATGATCAAGGAAAAATGGGAAACATTATTGGATTATCTTTAATGGCAGATCTTTTAAATAAAGAAATTCCTGAAGTTGGAACAACTGTATTTAGACCACCCTATACACCAGTACCTGTAGGTGCTTTAAGTGGCAGGAATGTTGGTAAGCATTTTAGACCATTAAGAGTTACCCCTATGCATCAATGGAATATTGATCATGGTGCAAAGATGATTGAAGTTGGTTTGTATCAGCGTCCTTGGTACTATCCAAAACAAAATGAAACGCTAAGTGATTCATACATTAGAGAAGCAACAGTTGTAAGAAAGACAGTAGGAATTTGCGATGTAACTTCATTAGGTAAAATTGCAGTACAAGGACCAGACGCAACAGAATTTTTAAATAGGATATACTCAAATGCTTTTGCTAAACTACAAGTTGGAAAAGCTAGGTATGGCATCATGCTAAGAGATGATGGTATTGTTATGGATGATGGTACATCTTGGCGTTTATCAGAAAATGAATATTTTATGACTACATCTACTGCCGCAGCTGCAAAAGTAATGGCTTGGTTAGAGGAATTATTACAAACTAGATGGACCAATCTAAAAGTAAATGTAACTAGTGTGTCTGAACAATGGGCAGGTGCTGCAGTTGCGGGTCCTAAATCAAGAGAAGTTCTTAATGAATGTGTTGAAGATCCTTCATTGATCACAAATGAAAATTTCCCTTTTATGGGAGTGATATCAACTTTCTTAAAAGGAAAAATCCCATGCAGAATTGCTAGAATTAGTTTTTCAGGTGAATTAGCTTTTGAAGTTTATATTAAATCAGATTTTGCAAATACAATGATGGATTTACTATGGGAAAATGCACAAAAGTTTAATGGTTGTTTATATGGATTGGAGGCATTAGGAGCACTTCGAGTTGAAAAGGGTCACGTAACCGGTGCTGAACTGGATGGAAGAGTTACAATCGATGATGCTGGGTTAGGTAAAATGGCTTCTATAAAAAAATCTTATATTGGCAGTGCTATGAGAAAACGCGGAGTATTAAGTGCTGATAACAGAGAAACTTTAGTTGGGTTTTTTCCTACCGATCTTAAAGAGACATTCAATGCAGGAACTATTGTTTGTGAAAAAAATAATGTCAAAGGTCAAGGAATTGGAAGGATTACATCTGTAACACATTCTCCAGAGCTTGGACATTGGATAGGTATTGGTTTTGTTGAAGGTGGTTTAGATAAGTGGAAAAATACTACTTTAGTTGGTGCAGATCCAGTAAGAAATAAACAAATGGATTTAAAAGTTGTTTCTCCTCATATGATTGATCCAAAAGGAGAAAGAATGTATGCTTAGACACTCTGCATTAGAAACTCTTTATAAGGTTGGTAAATATTCCAGATATGAAAAACATTCATTAAAATTTAAAGAAATCAAAAACTTAGAAATCACACAAATTGCTTGCTGGCCTGAAAAAATTAACGAACTCAATAATTTATTAATTAAAAAATTAAATATTAATAATATTCCTACATTTAATAAAGGGATTGTTGTTGAAAACAATTCATTGTGGAGAATGGAGCCTTTGAAATTTTGGTTATTCAATGGGGAAATAGAAATAAGTGAGGAAATTGCAACAACCCTAGATATGTCTCATGCTTTTACTGGTATTGAAATTAAAGGTGATAGCTCAACGTTATTTTTAAATAGACATCTTCCCATAGATTTAAGAAACAAAAATTTTCCTCATTTATCTTCCGCAAGCACTGCAATTCATCATGTTAGTGTCAAATTATTCAAAATATCTTTAAATAATTATTGTTTATACATACCAAGAGGTTTTGCATTATCAATTTTGGAGATCCTTCTTGAAACTGCAGATCAGTTTGGATATGAAGTATTAGATAGATAAAAAAATTACCTAAGTTGTCATGATATTTTCACAAGAAGAATTTAATTCTAGAATTACAAAAGTAAAAGATTCTATGAATAAAAAAGGTATTGAGATTTTATTAACTACTGATCCTTCTAATATGAATTATTTAACTGGATATGATGGATGGTCATTTTATGTTCCACAAGGTGTAATAGTTTCTATTGATGAAGAGCAACCTTATTGGTTTGGAAGAAAGCAAGACTCTAATGGTGCAAGAATAACCACACATTTAAATGAAGAAAACATATTCGGTTATCCTGAAAATCTTATTCAATGTCCACCATTACATCCATATGATTTTGTTGTTCAGATGTTTAAAGATAAAAAATGGTCAAATAAAAATATTGGTGTCGAAATGGATAGTTACTATTATACTGCAGAAAATCACAAGAGATTAATAGATAATTTAACAAGTGCAAAATTTATCAATGCACATCTTCTTATTAATTGGGTTAGATATATAAAATCTGAGAATGAAATAAAGTATATGAAAGATGCAGGTATAATTGTCAAAGCAGGAATGCAAACTGCATTTGATTCAATTAAAGAAGGTGTAAAACAAAGTACAGTTGCAGGTAAAATTCAAAATACTCTTATTGGAGGAAATGAATCAACACAAATGGGAGGAGAGTATGCAGGCCTTGGTTTGATACTGGCAAGTGGAAAATCAGCGTCAGCCTCTCACTTAACACCTAGTGAAAAAAAATTTGAAAATAATGAAGGGACGATAATTGAATTAGGTGGTGTTAAGCATCGTTATCACTGTGCGTTGTCAAGAACAGTATACATAGGCAAACCTGAATTAAAAATATCCGATACCTTGAAAGCTACTAATGAAGGTATTGAAAGAGCTTTAGAAAAAACAAAACCAGGTAATACTTGTCATGACGTAGCAGTTGCTTTTTGGAAAGTACTAGAAAAATATGGATTAGAAAAAGAATCAAGGGCTGGTTATTCAATTGGTCTTGGTTACCCTCCTGATTGGGGAGAGCACACACTAAGTATCCGAAAAAATGAAAAGACACTTTTACAACCTAATGTCACATATCATCTTATGTGTGGTATGTGGATGGATACTTGGGGATTAGAACTAAGTGAATCTATAAGAGTAACTGAAACAGGATACGAGTTATTGACACAAGTTCCAAGAGAATTGTACATAGTTTAATATAAAAAACCCTTTAAACGGCTAATTTCCTATTAATAAAATAAACATATTTAAGCCCATTTTTGTAGCAATTTAAATATTTTTATGTCAAAATATTTTAATTTTTTAGGGAGGAATTATGTTTAAAAAATTAATATGCGTATTTTTTGCATGTTTATTATCTTTACCTGTATATTCAGGATCTTTGGACATTGGAAGAGATCAAGACAGTGTCCATATGGATCCAATATTAGTAAATCAAAATGCTGATGTTTGGGTTTTAAATAATATGCACGCATTAATAGTAAGAAACAATAGAGAAGCAACTGGAATTGAGGCTGATTTAGCTGAGAGTTGGGATATCTCTTCAGACGGAAAGACTTACACTTTTAATTTGAGAGATAATTTAAAGTTTAATGATGGAACACCATTAAGTAGTTCAGATGCAAAATTTAGTATTGAAAGATTACGTGATGGAGAAGGTTCAGTTTTTGGAGGTATGTTTAATATTATTGATAGTATTGATACTCCAGATGATAGAACTATTGTCTTTAATCTGAAAGAGGCAAGTACACCATTTTTATCTTTTTTAGCTTTATTTGCTGCAGCAATTTTACCTGAAGATCAAGTAACAAATGACTATGATAATTGGGTTAAGAAATCAACTGGTGCTGGTGCATTTAAAATGACTGAATGGTCTAAGGGTGATAAATTAGTCCTTGAAAAAAATCCTTATTATTGGGAAAGTGGATTACCTAAGCTAGACCAAGTTACTTGGCATTATATTCCAAACGACAATACTAGAATTATAAAAATGCAAGCAGGCGAACTAGATGCAATGATTTTTGTGCCTTTTAATAAAATAGAGGAAATGGATGCAAATGGAGATATTAATGTTCACTTAGATCCGTCAAGTCGAATGGATCATATATTAATTAACCATAGCAACGAACCTTTAGGAGATGTAAGAGTTAGAAAGGCTCTAAATTTAGGTATTGATGTTGATTCCATAATTAAAACAGTTGCTTTTGGATATGCAACACCTGCAAATTCTTATGTCCCAGCTGGTGGAATGTATTATCACAAAGATAATAAAGGTTACGGATATGATCCGGATAAAGCAAAAAGCTTACTAGACGAAGCTGGTGTTAGTAATCTTGAATTAGATTTTGTGGTGCAAGCTGGTGATGCCAATTTTGAACAAATTGGAGTACTAGTAAAAGATCAACTTGGTAAAATAGGCATTTCTGTTAACTTAATAAAACAAGAAACAGGGCAAGCTTGGGAAACTATTGTTGATGGTGCGTATGATTTAAATACTAATTATTGGACAAATGATGTTATTGATCCTGATCAAAAAACAGGATTTGTTCTCTATGGCGAAGATCAAGATGCACTTTCTTATTACACAAGATACAATAATCCTACTGTAAATGAGATGATTAACAATGCACGTTTAGAAGTAGACGCAGCAAAAAGGGAGCAAATGTATTATGATATTCAGCAAATATCTACCGATGATGCTCATTGGATACATTTATATTACAGTCCTTTTAGAAATGCATCTAGATCTAACGTAGTGGATTTTTATCAAAATCCTATGGGTAGATTCATGTTAGAAACAACAAGTGTTTCTGATTAAATTTAGATAATTATAAATAAATAGGCCGTTTTTTATAACGGCCTATTAAAAAATTATGTGGTACGAAAAAGAAATTGATAATACAATTGATGTTAAGGTAGATGGCCATAATGTTAAGGTTTATTCATTCGGTGAAGGTGATAATACCTTGCTTTGTCTAAATGGTGGTCCAGGACTTCCTTGTGATTATGTTAGGGATTGTCATTCGTGGTTATCTGATAAAGGATTTAGAGTTGTTGCATATGATCAATTAGGTTGCGGTCAATCTGATAAACCAAATGATAAAAGTTTATGGAATGTTAAAAGATACGCTGGGGAACTTGACACAATAATCAAAAAATTAGATTTAAAAAATATTCATTTATTAGGTCAATCTTGGGGTACAATTTTAGGTATGGAATATGCTGTAATATATCCAAACGTTGTTAAAACATTAATTATGGATAATGGAGTGGCAGATGTTCCTCATCTAATATCTGAACTTAATAGATTGCGAGAAGCTCTTGGAAGTGAAACTGTCAAAATGATGTT
>CABYIF010000031.1 GCA_902518985.1 uncultured Alphaproteobacteria bacterium
GGTGTCTTGTAGCAGGAAGCTGGGAAATTATAATATCACCTGGATTAACTTCTCTAGATATAAGATCAATATCAAATTTTTTTGCTTTAACGTTGTTTTTATCAACATGATTAATACTATTTTCAGCTTTTTCTAAAGTTCTGTTCCATATTGTTAAATTTTCTAAGTTCTTAGCTAATCTTCTTATTCCAGGAAGCGAAGATAAGCCAGTTCCAATCCAATGCACATGTTTCATAGTATTATTTACTTTTATATTAATTTGTTTACTACATTTATTGAACTTTAAACACGGAAAATTCATTGACTATAATAGTATTTATTTTTTTATTAACAGGACTTGCTTCTGGATTTGTAGCAGGTTTGCTTGGAGTTGGTGGCGGTATTATAATTGTCCCAGTAACCTATTTTATATTATTACAATTGGGATATTCCTCAGAAGTAGTAATGCACGTAGCAGTGGCTTCCTCTCTAGGGGTAATATGCTTTACGTCAATTTCATCCATAAGATCACATTTAAAATTAAAAAATACAAATTTAAACATTGTAAAAAAATGGGCTTTTGGGATGGTTTTAGGATCAATTTTGGGTTCACTGTCAGCAAGTTTTATTTCTGGAGAAAATCTTGTAATAATTTTTGTAATTTTAGCATTCTTGATTTCTATGAATATGCTATTTCAACAAAAACCAATCATACTAACTACCAATGTACCATCATCAAAAATAATTAATTTTTCAATTAGTTCGTTAATTGGTTTTTTTTCTTCAATAATGGGAATAGGGGGAGGTAGTTTTAGTGTACCTACCTTAACTATGTTTTCAAAAAAAATTCATGAAGCTGTTGGAACTTCAGCTTTTTTTGGTTTTTTAATTGCTTTTCCAGGAGCAATTACTTTCACTATCACTGGTTTGGAGAAGGAAGGACTACCATTATATTCTATTGGTTATATTAATATTTTAATAGTTTTAATGGTCTCAGTAACTAGTGTTTTTACTGCTGGATATGGTGCAAGAGTTTCAACAAATATAGATAAACTAGTTTTAAGAAAAATATTTGCAATTTTTTTGTTGTTAACTTGCGCAAGTCTAATTATTGAACATTTTATAATCTAATATGAATTTTGTAGCAGACAGAATAAATCGTATTAAGCCATCAATGACTGTTGGTATTAATATTAAAGCCAAAGCCATGAAGGAAGAGGGTAAAGATGTAATTGTTCTTGCAGCTGGAGAACCAGATTTTAACACACCTAAAAATATACGAGATGCAGCAAATAAAGCAATGGAAGAAGGTAAAACAAAATATGTACCTGGTAAAGGAACACCTGAATTACAAAAAGTGATACAAAAAAAGTTTAAGGAAGACAATAATATAGATTACAGTTTAGATGAAATTATTTGTGGTGTTGGAGGTAAACATATTATTTACAACGCTATGATGGCAACAATTAATACAGGTGACGAGGTTATTATTACATCTCCCTATTGGGTAAGCTATCCAGATATTGTTTTATTAGCAGAGGGAAAGCCTGTAATTGTTGAATGTCCAGAAAGTCAAAATTTTAAAATAAGACCTGAGCAATTGGAGAAGCATATTACATCCAAAACAAAATGGTTGATGCTCAATAGCCCTAGTAACCCTACAGGGGCTGTTTATTCAAAAGAAGAATTAGAAGATTTAGCCAAAGTTTTAATCAATCATCCTCATGTACTTATTATGTCTGATGATATTTATGAAAAAATTATTTATGATGGACTTGAGTTTCATACCTTAGCTTCTATCGAACCTTCACTCAAGAATAGGTGTTTAACTCTCAATGGTGTTTCAAAATCCTATTGTATGACTGGTTGGAGATTGGGATACTGTGGTGCATCAAAAGAAATTATTGCTGCTATGAATAAAATTCAATCACAAAGTACTACATCTACATCATCAATTACTATGGCTGCTGCAGTTGAGGCAATTAGTGGACCACAAGATTTTATAATAGATCATAATAATAAGTTCTTAATAAGAAGAGATTTAGTAGTAAATAAATTAAATCAAATTGAAGGCATTACATGCTCAAAACCTGCTGGAGCATTTTATGTTTATCCAAACTGTGAAGGTATTTTAGGAAAAGAAACTCCAAATGGAAAAAAAATATCAAGTGACGAAGATTTCATGACTTTTCTTCTTGAAGACCAAGGAGTAGCAGGTGTTCATGGGTCGGCATTTGGTTTATCTCCATATTTTAGGCTTTCATATGCTACAAGTGATGACATTTTAATTGATGCTTGTAATAGAATTCAACTTGCTTGTAGTAAGCTTAAGTAAGATCTTTATCAGCAATTATTTCAGCTAATCTTAATAAATTAGTTGTTCCAGCACTACCAAATGGTACGCCCGCGGAAATAACAACACTATCTCCAGGTTCAACTAATTTTTTATTTTTTACAATAGTACAGGCGATTTTAACCATCTCTTGAGCATTTTGAGCATCCTCATTTGAATAACAAGAGTTTACACCCCAGTACAATTGCATTCGTCTCGTTGTGTCAATTTTAGGTGATAAACCTACTATTTGTACAGGAGCTCTCTCTCTTGCCATTCTCCTTGTTGTTCTTCCGCTTACTGAAAAAGTTATAATAGCTTTTGCATTTGATTTTTTTGCAATTGAATAAGCAGCTAATGTTATTGCATCAGTATTGTCAACATCGTCAACGTTATCTTCTTCAATACGTAAATCATAATTATTTTTATCATTTTCAACAGTTTCGATAATATTATTCATAGTATTTACTACTTCAATTGGATGTGACCCCACTGCAGATTCTCCTGAAAGCATAACTGCATCAGTCCCATCGTAAATTGCATTTGCAACATCTGAAGCTTCAGCTCTGGTAGGAACTAAATTATCAATCATACTTTCAAGCATTTGCGTCGCAACAACAACTGGTTTTCCAAAGTGTCTACACCTTCTAATAATATTTTTCTGAGCAATTGGAACTTGTTCAGTGGGCATTTCTACACCTAAATCGCCTCTTGCGATCATTATCCCATCTGCAACATTAACTATATCATCAATATTTTTAACTGCAGATGGTTTTTCAATTTTAGCCATTACTAAAGCTTTATTACCAATAATTTTTTTTAATTTTTGTATATCCTCAGCTTGTTGAACAAAAGATAGAGCTACCCAATCAACACCCATGTCCAATGCTTTCATTAAATCTGATTTATCTTTATTTGTTAGAGCATCAATTGGGAGAATAACATCAGGTATATTTACACCTTTATTATTTGAAATTTCTGCATCATTTAGTATTTCTGTTATCAAATTATCACTGTTTTGTTCGATAACCTGTAATCTTATTCTGCCATCATTTACTAATAATATTGAATTTGGAGTTAAAAATTCATAAATTTCAGCGTGAGGAAAATTTACTCTTTTATTGTCTCCTAATTCTGAAGATAAATCTAATGTAAATTTCTCACCTTTGACTAAATTTTCTTTTGTATTTTTAAATAAACCAACTCTTAATTTTGGCCCTTGCAAGTCTGCTAATATACAAGTTGAATGATTATATTTTTCCTCTAAAGACCGAATCGTTTCAAAATTTTTTCTATGAACCTCAATATCTCCATGGGAAAAATTCAATCTAAATACATCACATCCAGCTTTGAATAGATCATCAATAGTTTTTTTATCCGAAGAAGAGGGGCCCAGAGTAGCTAAAATCTTAGCTTTTCTATTACGTTTCATTAAATATCATATATATTATGATTTAAAATTATTATAATCTTATTTACAAAATATGAGCAAAAAATTTGATAGAGAATTATTAGCAGATGTTGCAGAGCGATTGATTAATCACCTAAAAAACAGAAACGATGTTCAAAATATTGATTTAATGAATTTATCAGGCTTTTGCAGAAACTGTCTTTCTAAATGGTACGTCAGTGCTGCTGAAAACAAAAATATTTCTATATCTTATGATGAAGCACGTGAAATGATTTATGGAATGCCATATTCAGAATGGAAAAAAAAATTTCAATTAGAAATTAAACCAGATCAAAAAGAAAAATTTGGACAAAAAGAAAACTAATAGAGTTTCTCTAAATTTTCTCCATAAGCTTCTTTTACCTTAAACCTCCTAACTTTCATTGAAGGTGTCATCATATTATTTTCAATTGTGAATTCATGATCAATTAATATAAACTTACGTATTTGTTCAATTGAAGATAAATTTTTATTTACTTTGTTTACTACATCTTTCATTTTTTTATCAAATGAAGTGTCTTGAATTATTTTTTTTAAATCACCTTCAACATTATTTTCTTTTGCCCATTCTAAAGCTAAATCTTTGTTAGGTACCAAGATTGCAACTAGGTAATTTTTGAAATCGCCATATAGCATCGATTGAGCAATTTCAGGTTCAATATCAAGTTTTGCCTCTATTCTTGAAGGAGAAATATTATCTCCTCCCGCGTTCACAATAATGTCTTTTTTTCTATCAGTAATCTTTAAATAATCTTCTTCATCAAATTCACCAATATCACCTGTGTGGACCCAACCGTCAATTATAGTTCTATTAGTTGCTTCAGGATCATTCCAATAACCATTCATTATTAGTTCACCACGAGCTAAAATTTCTCCATCTTTAGATATTTTAACTTCATTTCCCTGAAGAACTTTACCAACAGTATCTAATTTTATTTTTTCAGGAGGGTTCGCGGAAATAACAGGAGCAGTTTCTGTTTGTCCATAACCTTGAAGTAGAGGAAGACCAAGTGCACTTAGATATAACCCAACTTCAAAATTCAAAGCTGCACCTCCCGATATTAATGCTCTTAGACTTCCACCAAATCTTTTCTTAACTTTTTTTCTTACTATCTTATCCATCAATCCATTCATAAATCTTTCAAAGACACTCATATTTTCACCAAAATATTTTTTCTTTCCAAGATTTAATGTAATTTCAAAGAAACGTTGACTCAACTTACTTTGATTTTTAAGCCCCTGTGAAATGCGTGTATGTAGAGAGTCGTAAAATCTTGGAACAGCTGTCATAAAGTGTGGAGCTGCCTCGGCCATATTTACTAATAATTTATCGATACTTTCAGCGTAATAGATTTGTGCACCTTGCCCCATCTCTAAGAATTGTAAAGTATGCTCATATGAATGAGATAATGGTAGCCAAGACAGATATCTAATTTCTTTTTTTAAATCACCAGTAAGACTCTCAAGTAATTTATCACATGAAGCACAGTTTCTTAGCATAGCTCCATGACTCAACATCACTCCTTTTGGGTTTCCACCAGTTCCTGATGTGTAGATAATACATGCCGTATCTGTTCTTTTAAAATTTTTAGATAATTCTTCTATTTCATTAGAACTTTTACTTTTTTCTAAGTTTTCATTAACAATTTTTTTGTAAGATAAAATATTTACAACTTCAGAATAGGCTTCATTATCATCATTAATTTTAATTACGTTTTGACAATGAGAAATTTTTTCTATTGCAGGCAGAACCTTTTTCATTAATTCATGTGATGATACTATGGCACATCGAGCACCAGAATGTTCAATAATATATTTATAATCATTAGTTGTGCTTGTTGTGTAGGCAGGTACTGAAATTGCCCCTATAGACATTATTGCTAAATCAGTAATTTGCCATTCAGGCCTATTTTCAGATAAAATTAATACCCTGTCTCCTTCTAAAATTCCAAGATCTTTTAAGTATGTTGCTAAACTTTCAACTTGTTCTTTTACTTGTGACCAGGTTAAAGAAACGTATTTATCATTTACCTTTTTCCATAAATAAGGTTGATCTTTTAGTTCATTTGATTGGTGATAAAATACACTTGATATGCTATTAAATTCGTCAAAATTAACAATCATGCTTCCTATTCTCCCTACAAAGCTGAGATATTAGACCTATATCGAAATAGTTAAATATGAAACAAAAAAATTATCAAAATCCAACAAAAATTTCCCTTGGAAAACTACCAGTTTGGAATTTAAAGGATTTATATGGGTCCCCAAAGGCTAATAATCTGAATAATGATTTAAATATACTGAGGTTAAGTACCAAAAAGTTTGAAAAAAAATACACATCCAAAGTTGCTAAACTAAGTCCAAATCAACTCTTAAAAGCCATTATCGAACTAGAGGACATTGATACAAGAATAGATAAAATTATGTCTTATGCACATTTATTAGTTGCAGAGGATGGTAACAATGAAAAGAATAAAATTTTTTACCAACAAATGCACGAACAAATAACTAACATAGCATCCTCAATAGTTTTCTTTAGTCTTGAGTTAAATGAAGTTTCAGAACCAAATTTAAAAAAAATTTATGCTGATAAAAAATTAGAGATTTATAAAAACTGGATTAAAAATATTCGTAAATTTAAACCTTATCAATTGGATGTAAAAACAGAAAAATTACTTCAAGAAAAAAATATTACTTCAAGGTCAGCTTGGGTTAGACTATTTGATGATACAATTGCTTCACTCAAATTTCCTTTTAAGGGTAAAATTTTATCTAGTGCTGAAATTTTTAATTTTCTATCGGATAAAAAAGAATCAAATCGTAAAAGGTCAGCAGAGGTTGTATCTGGTGTTTTAAAAAATAATATTAGTCTATTTGCATGTATCACTAATAATCTTGCCAAAGATAAATCAATCAACGATAAATGGAGAGGATTACCAAACCCCGTCAGTTCAAGAAATTTATCTAATGTTGTTGAAGATCAAGTTGTAGAAGCATTAACTGAAACAATAAAAGAAAATTATCCAAAAATAGCTCATCGATACTATAAAATAAAATCCAAATGGTTTAAAAAGAAATCATTAATGTATTGGGATAGAAATGCACCTCTTCCTTTTCAATCACACAGTGTATATTCGTGGAAAGATGCTAAACAAATTGTCACCGATGCATATTCAAATTTTGATAAGAGAGCAGGTGATATTGTAAATAAATTTTTTGATAATTCATGGATACATGCGCCTGTAATACCAGGAAAATCTCCAGGGGCTTTTGCTGCCTCAACCGTTCCATCAGTTCATCCATTTATACTTGTGAATTATCAGGGAAAAGCGAGAGATATAGCCACGCTTGCCCACGAGCTAGGACATGGAATTCATCAATATTTAGCAGGAAAAAAACAAACTTATTTTAACTCTTCTACACCATTAACTCTAGCTGAAACAGCGAGTGTTTTTGGGGAAATGTTAACTTTTAAATCTTTATTGTCGATTACTACTAAAGAAAATGAACGTAAGGGACTTTTAGCAAATAAAGTAGAAGATATGCTTAATACTGTTGTGAGACAGATTGCATTTTTTGAATTTGAAAAACGTATTCATAATCAAAGAAAAATTAAAGAATTAAGTGTTAACGAGATTTGTAAAATTTGGATTGATGTCCAAAAGAAAAGTTTAGGGCCTTCAATAAAATTTACTGATGATTATAAGTATTTTTGGAGTTATATACCTCATTTTATTCACTCACCATTTTATGTTTATGCATATGCCTTTGGTGATTGTCTTGTTAATTCTCTTTTTAATGTTTATGAAAGTAAATTACCTAAATTTGAAGATAAATATATCAATTTATTAGAGAGCGGTGGCAGTAACACTTATGATGAGCTCTTAAAGCCATTTGGATTAAATCCTAAGAAAAAAGATTTCTGGCAAAAAGGAGTTAATGTTATTGAAAATCTTATTGATCAATTAGAAGAATAAACACGATGAAAGATAAAGAAGCAAAATCTATTACAAAACAAATAACTAGATATGCCAAAGTTGGTGGAGTAGTTGGAAAATTAGCCACGAAACTGGCCAGTCAGCGATATTTAGGAGTTAAATTAGACAAAGAAAAACATGCGGCAGAAATAAGAGCTGCACTTGGAAGTATGAAAGGGCCATTAATGAAAGTGGCACAATTATCAGCCACTATTCCTGATTTACTTCCCGATGAATATGCGCAAGAGCTTATGCATTTACAATCTAATGCTCCCCCTATGGGATGGCTATTTGTTAAAAGAAGAATGGCAGCTGAATTAAAACAAGATTGGCAAAAAAACTTTATTGAGTTTGATAAAGAAGCAACAAGAGCAGCTTCTCTAGGACAAGTTCATAAAGCTAAAATAAAAAACAATGATATTGTCGCTTGTAAACTTCAGTATCCTGATATGGCCTCAGCAGTTAGTGCTGATCTCTCACAACTTAAAATGATTTTTTCAATTTATCAGTCTTATAATAAAGCTATCAAAACTGATGAGGTATATAAAGAAATTACTGATAGACTCAAAGAAGAATTAGATTACGAAAGAGAAAAAAAATTAATGGCTATCTTTAGAAATATATTCTCAAATATAAACTTCGTTCATGTTCCAAAAACATATGATAAATTATCTACAAAGAGACTGCTGACCATGAGCTGGCTTGAGGGAGAGCCTATTTTGAATTTTAAAAAATCACCAAAGGAAACAAAAAATACATTAGCAGCTAATATGTATAAAGCATGGTACAAACCTTTTTTTGA
>CABYIF010000032.1 GCA_902518985.1 uncultured Alphaproteobacteria bacterium
GCACCAGGGTCTATTGGAAAGAATACTCCTTTGTCTTTGAGATGTTGATTTAACTGTTCTCTTGTAACAAATGTTTGGACACGACAGTCAAAATCTTCTTCGTTCACAGTTAGAATCTTATTCATTTTTTCAAGGGAAATAGTGATACCGTTTCTTATTCCTAAAGCACTTCCTTCTAGAGACGTACCTGTTCCAAAGGGAACAATAGGAGTTTTGTGATTATTACAAATTCTAACAATTGCAGAAATTTCTTCATTTGTTTCTGGGAAAAGGACTGCCTCAGGAACAATTGGGTCAAAAACATCTTCCCCTCTTGAATAATTATATCTTACAGACTCTGATAAAGAGCATTTATCACCCATCAATTTAGTAAGTTCATTTTGCAATACAGAATTTTTCATGTAAGATAATAAATATATCATATAAAAAATAAAAAAACATTAATCATGACTACAACAAAATTATCATTAGATGAAATTTATAATTTAGCATTTACCTCATTAACTAAGAATGGATGCGATGAATACAATGCTGAAGCAGTATCCACTACTGTAAAACATGCAGAAAGGGATGGAAGTGTTTCGCACGGTTTATTTCGTATACCAGGTTATATAGCTTCACTAAAAAGTAAAAAAGTTAAAGCGGATGCAAGACCAACAAGTACTTTTTTAACTCAAAACGTAATACGTGTTGACGGTGATTATGGATTTGCTCCAACAGCAATAAAAGTTGGTATACCAAATCTAGTAGATACTACTAATAAACATGGAGTAGGTGTTTTGACAATTACCAACACTCACCATTTTGCAGCACTTTGGCACGAAACAGAGGCTTTAGCTGAAAATAATTTAATAGGAATAGCTTGTACCGCATATAAACCAAGCGTTGCACCTGCTGGAGCTAAGAAACCACTTTTTGGGACTAATCCCATTTCTTTTGCTTGGCCAAGAAAAAATAATACTCCAGTGGTATATGATATGGCTACTTCAACTATGGCAATGGGAGAGGTTCAAGTTGCTGCCCGTGATGGACATAAAGTTCCATATGGAACAGGACTTAACAAAGATGGTGAAAAGACAGATGATCCATCTCAAATAGCTAATGGTGGAGTTCTTTTAACTTTTGGTGATTATAAAGGTTCTGCAATTGCAATGATGATTGAGCTTTTAGCAGCCGGTCTTGTTGGAGATTTGTTTAGTTTCGAGGCCAAAGAAGAAGATAATAATGATGGTGGACCTGCCAGAGGCGGTGAGTTTATAATGGCATTATCACCAAAATTAATTGCTGGTAATAATTGGAATGAACACGCAGAAAGTTTTTTTGAAAAAATGACTTCTTTAGATGGAGTTCGTTTACCGGGTACAAGAAGACATAATAATAGAAATAATGATGGTCCAAGAGAAATTAATACCAGCTTAGTAGAAAAGATTAATAGTTTAATATAAATTCTCTAAAAACATGGATGAAATTAAAGATCATTTTCTTAAACATATTGAAAATGGTATTTGTAATGGTGCTGAATGGAAAATTATTTCAAAAAATAGTATTTATCATGACTCTATTGGTTATAGAGATTTAAACAAAAACCAACCTTTTAGTAAAGATTTAATATATAGAATTTGGTCTATGACAAAACCTGTCATATCAATAGCAACAATGCAACTCGTTGAAAAGAACTACCTATCATTAGATAAAACTATTGATATTTTTCTCCCTCAATTTCGAGAAGTAAAAATTTTAAATAAAAATGCCAATAATATCAATGAGTCTTACATATCAAATAATATTCCAACAATTAGACAATTACTTCTTCATACGGCTGGTTTTACTTATAATAGCAGTGATAACATAATTGGTGAAGAGTATGAAAAAAAGAAAATATTTCTTCCAGGAAATACGACTTTAGAAGAAGAAATAGATAATATATCCCAACTACCTCTTCTTTTTGAGCCAGGTTCACAATGGCATTACTCAGTATCAATAGATATTTTAGCAAGAATATTAGAAGTTATTACAAAAGATAAACTTATAAACATTTTAAAAGAAAATATTTTTAATCCACTTGAAATGTATTCAACTGATTTTTTTATAGAAGAAAATCAAAATAAAAATTTATTAGAAACTTTGGAATTTTCAAAAAAAAATAAAAAAATACAAAACTTAAGTTTGGATGGTAGAAAATTAATTAATTATTTCTATCCCTTAAATAATAGAGAATATTCAAGGGGAGGCCATGGATTATTTTCCACAGCTAATGATTATTCTAAGTTTGCACATATGCTTATAAATGGAACAAACAACAAGGGAAAAAAATTAATAAGTTTAGAAACTTTGACAAATATGAGATTAAACGCTTTAGATAAATATCTGCTTCCACTTGAAATTACATCTGTAAATACAATTAAGGATGAAAATTATATTAATGATTTAAACGGTTATGGTTGGGGGTTAGGATTTAGAGTATTAATGAATAATACAGAAAGCAACCAATATGGTAACATTGGAGAATTTGGTTGGTCAGGATATGCATCAACATATTTTTTAGTTGATCCTATAAATCAAATATCTGCTGTTTTAATGATGCAAATTATTGATGGCGATAGAGTACTTAAACAAGACTTTTATGATTCAATTTTCAAAAATTTGGATAAAATTTGAAACTTTCCTCAACATACGTTGGAATTGTATTTGCAATATTAGCTTACTTCTCTTTTAGTTTATTAGATACAATTCAAAAAACAGCTGTTGTATACCATTCTATATTTCAAATATTATTCTTGAAATATTTTTTTACATTATTTCTATCAATAGCTGAGTCATTTAGAAAAAATAATAATACTTTTTATAAAACTAAAAATTTTAAATTACAGATTACGAGAAGTGTATTATCTATTATTGAGTCTGGATGCTTCGTTTTATCTTTTCGTTATTTAACATTAGCTGACGCTCACAGTATTGGCTCATTAACTCCTGTAATAGTAGTTGCTTTATCAGCTATAATATTAAGAGAACATGTAAATTTGAGGACATGGATTGCAATCTTTTTTGGTTTCATAGGTGTTTTAATAATTATGCGTCCTGGTTTGTCTATATTCGATCCAAAATCATTGATACCACTAGGGGCAGCATTTTTTCTAAGCCTCTATCAAATTGTCACAAGAAAAGCTTCAGAATATGATACTTCAGAAACATCGCTATTTTACACTTCAATTGTCGGTATTGTATTAATGGCTTTCTTAATGCCATTCTTTTGGTACCCGATGCAATCTTTTTCATATTTTTTATTTCTTGGTGTTGGCCTTTTCTTTTCTTTAGGAATTTATTTTCAAATAATTGCTCTAGGTTTTACAAAAGCAAGTATCGTACAACCATTTCACTACACTTTAATTTTGTGGGCAATAATATTAGGATATATATTTTATGATGACTTTCCAGATATTTATACAATTGTTGGTGCTTCAATAATTACACTATCTGGTATTTATGTTTTGATGAATAGACAATCTTCTGAATAAATCAATTGTAATAAAAATTAATTTTAATAATATAATCATATGTATATAGGAATTGATCTAGGAACATCTTCTGTGAAAATGATTTTAACAGATAGTGATCAAAATATTTTAGCTACTGCTAATTCAGGTCTTACAGTTCAAAGCCCAAAAGATGGCTATAACGAACAAGATCCACATGAGTGGGTAAATTCTACCATGGAATGTTTTGAGTCACTAAAATCACAAAAACCAATTGAATTTTGTGAAACTATTTCTATTGGAATTTCAGGTCATATGCATGGAGCAACTCTTGTTGATAAGGATGGTGAAGTTATTAGACCATGTATTCTTTGGAATGATACCCGATCCCATGAAGAATGTAATGAATTTGAAAATCAGGGAATTGATGTAAGATCAATATCAGGTAATATCACTATGCCAGGTTTTACTGCTCCAAAAATAAATTGGATTAAGAAGCATGAAAGTGAAAATTTCTCAAAAATTTTCAAGGTATTATTACCAAAAGATTATTTAAGGTTTTATTTAACTGGAGAATATTTCTCAGAAATGTCTGATGCATCAGGTACATTGTGGTTAGATATTAAAAAAAGAAAATGGTCAGAAAATTTACTATCCTGTTCTTTTCTTGAAGAAAAACATATGCCAAAACTTGTAGAAGGAAATGAGGAAGCTGGAATTTTAAAAAATAAATTTAAAGAAAAATTTAATTTTAAAAATAATGTCACTATTGTTGGAGGTGCTGGAGATAACGCAGCAGCAGCAGCAGGAATGGGAATTACTGAACAGAGTCAGTCATTTATTTCACTTGGGACTTCTGGTGTATTTTTTACACCAACCCAAAATTTTTTAAGTAACACTGGTGATGCGGTTCATTCATTTTGCCATTGTTTACCCAACAAATGGCATTTAATGTCAGTCATGTTAAGTGCGAGTAATTGTCTGGATTGGGTTTGTTCCATTACCAATACATCGATTGGTGAGGCTCTTACTAATGTAGAAAAATACTTTTCAGATACAAATGATCTTTCAAATTCTTCATTTTTTTTACCTTATTTATCTGGAGAAAGAACACCTCACAATGACCCATATATCCGTGGCTCTTTTCATTCTATGAAAACAACTACCAACTCAACAAATTTACAATACGCTGTTATAGAAGGAATAAGTTTTGGTATTCTTGATGGTGTTAATTCAATACTAAAGGTCAATAATAACTTTGAAAAAATTTTTATGGTTGGAGGAGGCTCAAAAAGCAAATTTTGGATTGAATTACTTGCATCATTATTAAATAGAAAACTTAGTGTTTGTGATCAAAGTGAATTTGGAGCTGCACTTGGTGTTGCTAGACTAGCAATGTATGTAGATAAGAATATTGATAAAAAAGAAAATATTATTAAAGAAATAAATGTCAGTAAAAGTTTTACTCCAAAACAAGATAAAATTGATCTTCTTTTAAAACGTTATAATATTTGGAGAGATATATATTCTTCTAATAAAAAAATAGCTTCTAATCTTCTAACATAATATTAGTTGCATTATCTGCTATTGCCATAGCTGGAGCATTGGTATTTGCTGCAATAATATTTGGCATCATAGAAACATCAAAAACCCTTAAATTATCAATTCCTTTAACTTGTAATTTTGAATTTAGAACTGACGTTTCATCTTCATCTTTACCCATCTTACAGGTACCAACAGGATGCCAGTTAGTTTTAATCATTTTTTTACAATAATTAATTAACTCATTATCATCTTTAATATTATTTCCAGGAAGTACTTCCTCAATTATAATATCTGATAAAGGTTTTGTATTTATCACTTGTCTTGATAATTTTACACTATCTAATAAAGTTTTAATATCATCTTTATTACTAAGAAAATTTGGATTTATGTTAGGTAAATCTTTTGGGTTAGCTGAATTAATTGTTACTTCTCCTCTTGATTTAGGATTCATTATACAAGATGTTAGAGTGACTCCATGATCAGGTTTGATGCCTTTTGTATCTCTATCAGTGTACATAATTTGAACACAATATAATTTAATTTTAGGATTATTATGATCTTTTAAATTTTCAGGATTGAGAAAAGAACAACAATCTACACCATTAGAAGTTACAGGACCGGATTTAAAAAGAATATATTGAATACCATTCCTTATCATCCTTAATCCTTTATTTTGTTTAAAGTATCCATAACCAGGTTTAGCTCTCGCAATAAATGGAACTTCATGATGATCTTGCAGATTCTTTCCAACACCAGGAAGTTTTTCTTTAATTTCTATATCAAACTTATTTAATTGATATTCATCTCCTATACCTGAGTGCATTAATATCTTTGGAGTTATTAGAGCTCCTGCTGTAAGTATAATTTCTTTTCCAAAATATTTTTCAACTTTATTCTTTGATATAGTTTCTACGCCAATTGCTTTTTTATTCTCAATTATAATCTTTGATGCAAGAGTGTTGAGCTTTATGCTAAGGTTTTTATTATTGAGAATTGGGTTAATTAATGAGGAAATTGTATCACATCTTTTTCCATTACCTATTGTGTATTGCATTAAACCAACACCAAATTGATTTCCATCATTAAAATCTCTATTGTAAGGCAATCCTAATGCTTGCATTGATTTAATATACAAATCTGATCCTTTAGCAACATATCCAGGATCAGAAACTTTTATTGGTCCACTCGTTCCGTGTGAGGGAGCACCTAATCTTTGATTATTTTCTAAATTAATATAACTTTTTATAATTGAGTCCCATCCCCATCTTTTATCACCAGTCGCGTCAACCCACTTTGCATAGTCTGAAGGTTTTCCACGCATATAAACCATTCCATTGACACTTGATCCTCCACCAAAAACTCTAGCTTGAGCAATATCATGTTGTCTATCACCAAGTTGAGGTTGAGGAATTGATTTGTAAAATTTTAAATATGGACTGCCTTCTAACATAGGTATCCATCCAGCAGGCATACTCAATAGTGGATTACTATTTTTCTTTCCTTCTTCTATAATTAAAACTGTATGACCATTTTTGATTAATTTCTCGGCAGTAACAGTTCCCGATGTACCTCCACCAACAATTATAAAATCAAATGTTTTCATATATAAATTTCAAATTAAATTAGAATAAAGAAAACTAACTTTGAAGTCCACTTCTAATAAATTTTAATGACTCTGTTGCTAAATCGTCACTATCACTCCACAAGTTTCTCCAAACTGCCAAAGTGTTAGAAAGAACTGGATCTACAACCTCAGATGAAAAAGATTCAAAAGTAATAATTCCTGAGTAATTAATTTCTTTGAGGCTTTTAAAAGTTTCATCAAAGTCAATATGACCACTACCAAGATAACCCCTATGATTTTCACCAAAATGAAACATTCCCAAATTATCTTTTCCAATTAATTTTATTGGTTCTGAATAATTGTTTTCTTCAATGTTCATATGGTAAGTATCGAGGTGAACTTTAACATTTGGTACGTCTAGATCTCTAATATAATCCAGAGCATCTTGTGCTGTATTCATAATATTGGTCTCATATCTATTAACTACTTCAAGGCTTAAAGTAACATTATTCTTATTTGCTTCTTCTGCAAGATCTCTAATTATAGATAAAGAGTTTTCATACCCTCTTTTAGTTTTAGGAGTATCATTTTTTTGAAGCGCTGAATGAATGACGCCACATAAATTTGATGATCCCACATCTATTGTTTTTTGAAGTGCTTTAAATAAAAGCTCACGACCAGCATTAACCCTCTCTTGATCTTCAGATGAAATATCAGTTTTAAAGCTCAACCCAAGAGATACAGTTGGTTCAATGTTAAACTTTTCATAAATCTTTGAAACAAAATTTGTATCTAAAGCATCAGGATTTAGCAGAGGTAATTCCATCACATCGTAGCCAATCTTTGCAACTCTTGAAAGACAATTTTCAATGCTATGATTTTCTATATCCCCAATGAATGTTAAAGCGTGTACACCAATTTTATTCATAGTTGAATTTGAATTTTTACATCTTCTGGTAGGTTTTTGGCAGCTCTTTCAAAAGCTTTAATACTATCATCGAATTCTACTGTATCGGTAATCATAGGTTTAACATTAATTTTGTTACTTGATAATAAACTAATTGCTCTGTCATATTGATGTGCATATCTAAAGACTGTCTTAATTTCAATTTCTTTTGTTAACAAAGTCGCAAAATCCATTGGAATTGCGTTCATAGGATTGCCTACAATAACTACTTTACCTGCAGGACAAATAGAATCAAATATAACATCATAAGCTTTAGTTGCTCCTGATGCTTCAAAGATAATATTAGCACCCCAATCATCAGTATGTTTTTTAATTATTTCAATTGGATTTTGATTCATAAGATCAATCGGTATCAAGTTTTCATAATTTTCACACATTCTTAGTTTTTCTTTAACAATATCGGCAATAAAAACTTTAGAACATCCACCAGCTAATGCTGTCAAAGCAATCACCAAACCAATAGGACCACAACCCATTACTAATGCAGTTTCACCAGGAATAATTTTAGCTTTTTCTGCAGCTTGAAGTCCAACAGCGAGCGGCTCAATCATTGCTCCC
>CABYIF010000033.1 GCA_902518985.1 uncultured Alphaproteobacteria bacterium
CTCATTTTATAAACTTATAACTGAATTAGAAAAAACAGGTAGATCATCTTTACTACTTAAGATCTTAAGAGAAGATGAACAAATTTGGGTTACAATAAAATTTAATAATTGAATAATAAAATTTATTTTATTACTGGTCCAACAGCAATAGGCAAATCAAAATTTGCTATTAATTTATCAAAATGCATAAATGGTGAAATTATAAATGCTGATAGTATGCAAATTTACAAAGAATTAAATATTGTATCTGCAAGACCCAATTACCAAGATATAAAAGAAGCTAAACATCATTTATATGGATATGTATCTGGTAATCAAAGATTTAATGTCGAAAAGTGGTGTTCTGATGCAGTAAGAAAAATTAATTTATTGCATAATAAAAGTAAAACTCCAATCTTTGTTGGAGGAACAGGATTATACATTGATATTTTAATAAATGGAATATCATCTATACCAAATATACCTGAGTCAATTAAAGAAAATTCTGAAAAACTTTTTAATAAAATTGGATCTGATAATTTTTATAATTTAGTAAATAATTTAGATCATGATGCAGCTAAAAGTATTTCAAAAAATGATACTCAAAGATTAAAAAGAATATGGGAGGTTCAAAATTATACCCAAAAAAAATTTAGTTTGTGGAAAAAAAATGACAATAAAAAATTTTTAAATGCTGTTGATTTAAAAATTATTTTATTTCTTCCTGACAGAGAAAAAAACTATAATCGTGTGAATGAGCGTGTTTTAAAAATGATAAAAAATGGGGCAATTGAAGAAATAAAAAATTTGTTAAGTTTAAAATACAAAAAAAACCTTCCCGTGATGAGAGCTCATGGTGTTCCAGAAATTAGTTCTTATTTAGAAAATTCTATTTCTTTGGAAGACTGTATTAAAAGAATTCAGCTCGTAACAAGACATTACGTTAAAAGACAAAATACTTGGTGGAAATCTTCAAAATTGCCAATTCTCAAAAAAATTAATGAATTTCCAGACGAAATTGATCTAAAATCAACTAATTTATATGATTTTTAAAGTAATTTATTGATTTTATTTTATCCACAGCCTATGAGCTAAAATAATGAATACAGAAATTACTGGCGCTGAAATAGTTCTAAAAAGCCTTGCTGAACAGGGTGTGGAAGTTGTTTTTGGATATCCAGGAGGAGCAGTTCTTCCAATCTACGATACTCTTTTTAAACAAAATTCTATCAAGCATGTTCTTGTGAGACAAGAAGGTGGAGCAATACATGCGGCTGAAGGATATGCACGATCTACTGGTAAAACAGGTGTAGTTCTTGTTACTTCAGGACCAGGAGCGACAAATGTTGTAACAGGTTTAACTGATGCAATGATGGATAGTGTTCCAGTAGTTTGTATAACTGGGCAAGTTCCACAACATTTGATTGGCAGTGATGCATTTCAAGAATGTGATACAACTGGTATAACAAGACCTTGTACTAAACATAATTATTTAGTTAAAGATGTGAATAAACTATCTTCAGTGTTTCATGAAGCATTTACAATTGCGCAGAACGGAAGACCTGGACCAGTTTTAATTGATATACCTAAAGACGTACAATTTGCTAAAGGATCTTATATTGAAAAAAATAAAATAGTTATTCCATCTCATAGACTTTTTGAACCTAGTCCAAGTTTTGAAAATACAAAAATTGAAGAAGCAGTTGAAATAATTTCTAAATCTAAAAAACCAATTTTTTACATTGGTGGAGGATGTATAAATTCTGGGCCTAAAGCTTCAAAGCTTGTAAGAGAATTTATAGATTTAGTAGGTTCACCAGTAACTATGACTCTAATGGGATTGGGAGTTGTTGCATCATCAGATAAAAATTCATTAGGTATGTTAGGTATGCACGGCATGTATGAAGCAAATATGGCAATGCATGAATGTGATGTTATGATTAATATTGGTGCTCGATTTGATGACAGGGTAACAGGTAGATTAGATGCATTTTCACCAAATTCAAAAAAAATACATATCGATATAGATGCCAGTAATATTAACAAAACAATAAGTGTAGATATTCCAATAATAGGTGATGTTAAAAAAGTTGTTGAACAAATGTTAAGTATATGGAAAAATAAAAACTATAGAATTGATCAAGAAAACTTAAAAAATTGGTGGACTAAAATAAATAAATGGAAAGAAGTAAATTGTTTAAGTTATAACAAAGACAGTAAACAAATTAAACCTCAATACGCCGTACAAAGACTTTATGAATTAACTAAAAATACTAAAACTTTTATAACCACTGAAGTGGGACAGCACCAAATGTGGGCTGCACAATTTTATAAGTTTGAAGAACCAAACAGATGGCTAACTTCTGGTGGCTTAGGAACTATGGGCTATGGTTTTCCTGCAGCAATAGGTGCTCAAGTTGGCAATCCTGATGCATTAGTAGTTGATATAGCTGGAGATGCATCAATACTAATGAACATTCAAGAAATGAGTACAGCTATACAATACAGGCTTCCTGTTAAAATATTTATATTAAATAATGAATATATGGGAATGGTAAGGCAATGGCAGGAGCTACTTCATGGTGGAAGATATTCTGAAAGTTATACAGATAGTTTACCAGATTTTGTCAAATTAGCAGAAAGTTATAATGCCGAGGGATTAAGGGCTAAAACTTCAGATGAGTTAGACGGAGTTATCGATCAAATGATTAAATCAAAAAAAACTGTTATTGCTGACATATGGGTAACAAAGGAAGAAAATTGCTTTCCAATGATTCAAAGTGGATCAGCACACAATGAGATGCTTTTAAGTAAAGATCAAAAGCAAGATAAAAAATCTGCTGAAAAAGGAAAAATTTTAGTTTAATGAATAAGTCAGTTTATGATGCGCCTGATCAAGTAACAGAGACCAAAAGACATATACTAACAGTCTTGGTAGATAATGAGCCCGGAGTTTTGGCACGCGTAATTGGAATGTTTTCTGGTCGCGGATACAATATCGATAGCCTTAATGTTGCTGAAGTAAGTAATGATGAAAATTTATCAAGAATTACTATAGTTACGCACGGTACTTCAGAAGTGGTTAATCAAATTGAAAAACAACTTTTAAGAATTGTTCCGGTTCATACTGTAACCAATCTTGACCAAGAGGGAAGTTCAGTGGAAGCTGAAGTAGCATTAGTATATATTTATGTTTCAGAAAGTAATAAGAAAAAAGTTTATCATCTATGTGATTTTTATAGAGCTAGAAAAATAGAAAATGAAAATAATACTACAATCTTTGAGATTGCTGGAGCTTCAGATAGGGTTAATAGATTTATCAAAGAGATAAATGAAATAACAAAAGTTGAAATAGTAAGAAGTGGTCCGGTTGCAATATCATCTATTGAAAAAAATGAGGAGGAATAAATGAGAGTTTATTATGATAGAGATGCTGATTTAAATTTAATTAAAGACAAAAAAATAGTGATTGTTGGATATGGTAGTCAAGGCCATGCTCATGCAATGAATTTAAGAGATACAGGAGTTGAAAATGTGGCTATTGCTCTTAGAGAAGGATCTCAATCAAGGCCAAAAGCTGAACAAGCTAATTTTAAGGTAATGACTCCAGCGGAAGCAGCTTCGTGGGCTGATGTGATTATGATGTTAACACCAGATGAATTACAATCAGAAATTTATACAAATGATATTGCTAACAATATCAAAGAAGGAACAACGATAGCGTTTGCACATGGTCTAAATATACATTTTGATTTAATAAAACCAGCTGAAGGCATAGATGTGATAATGGTAGCGCCAAAAGGACCAGGTCATACGGTAAGAGCTGAATATGTAAGAGGTGCTGGAGTTCCTTGTTTAGTTGCAGTTGACAAAAATCCATCAGGAAATGCACTAGAAATTGGTATTGCATATGCATCAGCAATTGGTGGTGGAAGAGCAGGCATAATAGAAACAACTTTTAAAGAAGAGTGTGAGACTGATTTATTTGGTGAACAATCTGTACTTTGTGGAGGTTTAACACATTTAATTTTAGCAGGATATGAAACACTGGTTGAGGCTGGGTATGCACCTGAAATGGCATATTTTGAATGTTTGCATGAAGTTAAACTTATAGTTGATCTTTTGTATGAGGGTGGAATGGCAAATATGAGATATTCTATATCTAATACTGCCGAATACGGAGATTATTCAAGAGGCCCAAGATTAATTACAGATGAAACAAAAAAAGAAATGAAAAAAATACTTTCTGAAATACAATCTGGTCAGTTTGCTAAAGAGTGGATGCAAGAACATAAAAGTGGACAAACAAAATTTAAAATGATGAGAAAAGAACAAGCTGAACATTCTATTGAAGCTGTTGGTGAAAAACTTAGAACTTTAATGCCATGGATTGCTGAGGGAAAAATGGTAGATAAATCTAAAAACTAGATGAAAGTTTAATAAATAAAACTTTAGTGTATAGATAGAAAAATAATGACTGAAAAAATATATATCTTTGACACTACTTTGAGAGATGGTGAACAATCTCCTGGTGCATCAATGAATTTAGATGAGAAACTTCAAATTGCTGAAGTACTAGACTCAATGAAAGTTGATATTATCGAGGCAGGCTTTCCAATAGCATCTAATGGAGATTTTGAAGCTGTACGTGAGGTATGCAAAAAAGTAAAAAATTCTACAATAGCTGGTTTAGCTAGGGCTAGTTTAAAAGATATAGACAGAGCATGGGAAGCTGTTCAGCATGCGAGATCACCAAGAATTCATACTTTTATTGCTACAAGTCCACTTCATATGAGGTTTAAATTAAAAAAAACTGAAGATGAGGTTCTTGAAGCTATTAAAAAAACTGTGTCTCACGCAAGAAATCTATGTGACAACATTGAATGGAGTTGTGAAGATGGCGGAAGATCTGAATTAGATTTTTTATATAAATGCATAGAGTTGGCTATTAATTGTGGAGCATCTACAATTAATATTCCTGATACTGTAGGGTATACTTTACCAGAAGAATTTGGTAAAATTTTTAAAAATGTTAAAAATAATGTTATTAATATAGATAAAGCTATTCTATCAACTCACACGCATAATGATCTGGGTTTAGCAACAGCTAATAATGTTGCCGCAATAAAAGAAGGCGCCAGGCAGGTTGAGTGTACCATTAACGGTATGGGAGAACGTGCAGGTAATTCGTCATTAGAAGAAATAGTAATGACTTTAAAAGTAAAAAAAGATTTGATGCCTTATCATACTGATATTAAGACTGAATTGATTATGAAAGCATCCAGATTGGTTTCTTCGATTACTGGTTTTCCTGTTCAACCTAATAAAGCCATTGTAGGTGCAAACGCTTTTGCTCATGAAGCCGGTATACATCAAGATGGCATGCTAAAACACTCTGGAACTTATGAAATAATGACCCCTGAATCTGTTGGTCTTAATAAATCATCTTTAGTATTGGGAAAACACTCTGGAAAACATGCTTTTTCTGAAAAGTTAAAAGAACTTGGATACGAACCAGGAGATAATGCTTTGATGGAATTGTTTGGAAGATTTAAAGATTTAGCTGATAAGAAAAAAGAAATTTTTGAAGAAGATTTAATAGCTCTGGCTGAAGATAGATCTGCATCTTACGATGAACACATTAAATTTGTATCATTAGAAGTTAATGCAGGCTCTGTTGAAAAACCTGAAGCAAATTTAAAAATTGATATGGATGATGAAATTAAATCTGTAAAAATAAATGGTAATGGTCCAGTTGATGCAACCTTTAATGCAATAAAAAAGCTCACAGCAACTGATTTTAAATTAAAGTTATATCAGGTCAATGCAATTACTGCAGGAACAGATGCTCAAGGAGAGGTTACTGTTAGATTAGAAGATGATGATTTATCTTCTCAAGCAAAAGGTAGTGACCCTGATATTATTGTTGCTTCAGCAAAGGCATACATAAGTGCTTTAAATAGATTAATTTTTAAAAAATCAAAATCTATAAAAGAAAATTCATCAAACTTACAAATACGAGGAGTTTAAATAAATGTTTATCGATAAATTTTTTAGTTTATTTTCAAAAGATATGGCCATTGATTTAGGCACAGCTAATACTCTTGTCTATGTCAAAGGAGAAGGAGTAATTTTAAATGAACCTTCTGTAGTAGCAACAATTGAAAATGAAGGCAAAACCCAAGTTCTTGCTGTAGGCGATGAAGCAAAACAAATGTTAGGAAGAACTCCCGGTAAAATTAAAGCAATTAGACCTATGAAAGATGGTGTTATAGCTGATTTTGAAGTTGCTGAACAAATGATAAAAAGTTTCATAAAAAAAGTTCATAAAGGTAGATCTATTTCAAATCCACAAATAGTTATTTGTGTTCCTTCAGGAGCAACAAATGTTGAAAGAAGAGCTATAAGAGAGTCTGCTGACGCTGCCGGAGCTAGAAGAGTATTTCTTATTGAAGAGCCAGTAGCTGCTGCAATAGGAGCAGGATTACCAGTTGCAGAACCTACTGGATCAATGGTTGTTGATATAGGAGGCGGAACATCAGAAGTTGCTGTTCTTTCATTGGGTGGAGTTGTAAATTCTACTTCTGTAAAAGCAGCAGGAGATAGATTTGATGAAGCAATAATGGAATATATGAGATCGACTCATAAATTAGCAATTGGTGAGACAACAGCAGAAAGAATGAAGAAAGAAATTGGATCAGCTTGTCCTCCTGATGACGGTGACGGTAAAAATATGAGTGTAAAGGGACGTGATTTAATCACAGGACTTCCAAAGGAAATATCAATTTCACAAAGACAAATAGCTGAGGCATTGGCAGAACCCGTGGCACAAATAATAGATACAATAAAAAGAGCGTTAGAGCAAACACCTGCAGAACTATCTGCTGATATTGTTGAAAGAGGTATCATGCTCACTGGAGGGGGTTCATTGTTAAATAATTTAGATAAGGTTTTAAGAAGGTCAACTAGTCTTCCTGTATCAATTGCTGAAGATCCATTGTTATGTGTTGTTATGGGTACTGGACAAGCACTAGAGCAAAGGTCTAGATTAAGCGATGTATTTGCAACTGATTAAGAATTTTTATGGCGCCTAGGTTTAAAGTTAAGCTATTTCCAACAGCAAAAATAATTAAAAATATTTCGATTATTACAGTTGTACTTCTTTCATTTATACTAATATTATTTTCAAAAAGTGATTTATTTCTAGTTAATGCCATAAAAAATCTATCATCTTCAATAATCAATCCTGCAACAACCATTATATCGTCACCAATTAAGATAGCGTCAAATTTGGTTGATGAATATAATCAATTTAAAAATTTAAAGTTTGAAAATAGAAAGCTCAAAGAAGAAATTATTCGTTTAAAAAAATGGCAAACTTTAGCAATACAAAATTCAAGAGAAAACAAAGTTTTTAAAAAACTACTGCAAGCTACAGATAATAATCTAAAGCTAGTAAAAACAACATCTATAATTAATAGAAATGACTCTTTTTTTCTAAAAGTAATTAATATTAATGCAGGATATGAGCAAAACATTAAAAAAAATATGTCAGCTATAAATGAAAGAGGTTTTGTAGGAAAAGTGATTGAAACCAATTCAACAAGTTCGAGAGTTTTGTTATTAACTGACCCAAATATGTCTATTTCAGTTAAAACAATTTCTGATGACATCTTTTCTCTAGTTTCGGGAACAGGTAGTAATTATTTGGTTAGTTCTTTTATAAAAGATAAAAATATCCCAAGGATAGGCGATATAGTCGTTACTAGTGGTACAGCTCAAATATTTCCAGTAGATTTATTAGTTGGAAAGGTTTCTAAAGTTGAAAAAGACAGATTCTACGTTTTGCCTTTTGTAGATTTCAATAATATTGATTATGTGCAAATAGTGACTTCAAAATAATAGTGCTCTCT
>CABYIF010000034.1 GCA_902518985.1 uncultured Alphaproteobacteria bacterium
AAAGTCAAATTGGGCCCATTTATGTTTTTTTTGAAAATAATAAAGAAATAACTGAACTATTACACTCAATAATTAAACAAACTCCAGACTATGATTTTGAAAGCTTTGATAATTCTGTTCATAAACTTTGGTGTGTTTCAAATGAGGAATTTATTAATAATTTATCGTCATTATTTTCTAATGATATAAGTAATTTCTATATCGCTGATGGTCATCACAGAATGGGTGCTATGAAATTAATTGGAGAATTAAAATATAATAAAAACATTCATCAAAAAAATTTTATGATTGCAGCCTTTCCAAATAATGAGGCAAAAATATTTGATTATAACAGAGTAGTTAAGGATTTAAATGGATTGTCCGAGGAGAAATTTTTAGAACTAATTTCAGAAAGTTTTATAATTACTAAAAAAGATGATGCATTTAAGCCTAACAAAAATAGAGAATTTGGTATGTATCATGAAAACAAATGGTACTCCTTATATTTTAAAGAACAATTAGATACGACTAATTTTGTTGATACTCTTGATATTAACATTCTAAATAATTTTATTTTTAAAAAATATTTAAATATTGAAGATGTAAACAATGATGAAAGAATAAGATTTATAGCTGGCTGCCATGGATTGGAAGCTCTTGAAAAAAAAGTTGATGAAAATAAAGATAGTGTGGCATTTTCTATCTTCCCATCTCATATAAGTGATGTTATTAAGGTTGCCGATAATAAACTTACTATGCCGCCAAAATCAACTTGGTTTGATCCTAAACCTCTGGACGGTTTAGTTGTTTATGAATTTGGAAAATAATTATGAATAAACCTAATATTAAGCCAGAAAACCCAAATTTTTCTAGTGGACCAACTTCTAAAAGACCAGGTTGGGATATTACTGCATTAAGCAATGCTTTAACTGGACGATCACATAGATCTGTAGAATGTAAAGCAAGACTAAAAGAAGCGATTGATAAATCAAAAAATATATTAGGCTTACCAGGGGATTATTTATTAGGAATTATGCCTGGATCAAACACAGGAGCATTGGAAGCAGCGATGTGGTGTCTTCTTGGAAAAACTGGTGTAGATATTTTAGCTTGGGAAAATTTTGGTAAAGATTGGGTTATTGATGCAATTAGCCAATTAAAACTAAACAATTTAAATATTCATGAAGAAGATTATGGAAAACTCCCAGATCTTAGTAAAGTAAACTTTGATAATGATGTAATATTTACATGGAACGGCACAACTTCTGGTGTGAAGGTTCCAAATGGAGATTGGATACCTGATGATAGAAAAGGTTTAACCATATGTGATGCTACATCAGCGATTTTTGGGATGCCCATAGATTATAAAAAATGTGATGTAATAACATGGTCTTGGCAAAAAATATTAGGTGGAGAAGCTGCTCATGGAATGATTGCTATTTCTCCGAGAGTAGTTGAAAGACTTGAGAGTTATACACCTTCATGGCCAGTTCCAAAGTTATTTAGAATGGCTGAAAAAAACAAATTAATAAAAGGTATATTTGAAGGAAATACAATTAACACACCATCTATGATTTGTGTTGAAGATATAATTGATAGTCTCAATTGGGTTTCAAATGAGGGTGGTTTAAATTCTCTAATTTCTAAATCTCAGAATTCACTAAAAAAAATAAGTGATTGGATCAATCAAAATAATTATTTAACTTTTCTTTCTGAGTATAAAGATATGAATTACATATCTAATACCGGTATAACTTTTAAAATAACAGAAGATTGGTTTACTAGTAAAGACGAGACAGGACAAAGATCAATCATGGCTGAAATCTGTAAACTATTATCTGAAAATAATGTTGGATTTGACTGTAACGGATATCCAAAAGCTCCTCCCTCATTCAGAATATGGGCAGGTGGAACTGTTCAAACTTCAGATGTTGAGTTAGTACTTCCTTGGATTGACTGGGCATACAACGAGATAAAAACTAAGCATGCCTAAAATATTAATTGCAGATGCAATGGATAATGTTGCATCAGAAATTCTTTTAAAAAATAATCTTGATGTTGAAATAAAGACAAATTTAATACCAGAAGAATTAAAAAGTATAATTGTAAATTATGACGGCCTTATAGTTAGGTCAGCTACTAAGGTAACCGGTGATATAATTGAAGCGGCAGCAAATTTAAAAATAATTGGTAGAGCTGGAGCAGGAGTTGATAATATTGATGTTAAAACTGCAAAAAGTAAAAATATCATTGTTATGAACACACCTGGAGGCAATACAAACGCAACTGCTGAGCATACTATCGGATTAATTTTTGCATTATTAAGAAAAATACCTACTGCCAATGAGACTACTCATAAAGGGTTATGGGAAAAAAAGAAAATGAAAGGAAATGAGTTAAAAGGTAAAAAAATAGGAATTGTAGGATTTGGTAATGTTGGAAAAAGAGTCGCTGAAATATCTGATGCATTAGGCATGAAAGTTTCCATATATTCATCTTATTTTACCACTATAAAAGATAAGTTTAAAAACTATGACTCAAGTGACCTTGAGAATATTTTATCGAATTCTGATATTATTACTTTTCACTGTAAGCCAAATAAAGACGGAAGCTCAATTATTTCTAAAGATGAGTTTAACATGATGAAAAAGAACTGTATATTAATTAATACAGCAAGAGGAGGTTTAATTAATGAAACTGATCTAATTCAAGCACTTAAAAATAATGTAATTAAAGGAGCTGCCTTAGATGTTTTTAAAAAAGAACCTCTTGAAGAAAGTGAATTATTTAATTTACAGAACATAATTTTAACACCACACATAGCTGCTTCAACTGATGAAGCTCAAATAGTTGTCGCTGAAATGGTTGCCAATCAGTTCTGTGAATATTTTAAAAATAACAATATTGTAAATTCTATCACTTAATAAAAATTTCAGTTAGATTTTCTAAATATCCAGAGGGGTTGGATAATATATTTCCATCAAGAATATTAGCTTGATCTAATATGAGATTTGACATTCTTTTATGATCAATTTTGGTTAAATTATTTGATAAGTTAATTATCATAGGATGATTTGGATTAATTTCCAAAATTTTTTTAGAATCAGGGGTTTTTTGATTATGCATTTTCATTAATTTTTCCATATTAATGTCCATGCCTGCTTCTTCTGCAACAAGTAGTATTGGACTCTTTGTTAGTCTCTCAGAAATTATAACATTTGATATATTTTCTTTAAGTTCAGTCTTAAGAATATTAATTAAATCATTGATTTTACTATCTATTTCTTTATCTTTGTCTTTTTTACTTTTTGTATTTTCTCCAACTTTTGATACATCTACTTTACCTTTAGTAATTGATTTAAATTCAAGATCTTTAAATTTATTTACATTTTGGATCCAAAATTCGTCAACTGCATCAATCATAAATAGAACAGGAATTTTTTTATCTGCAAATACTTCCAACTGAGGTGAGTTTTTGATATGATCTTTGTCAGTATTGGCAAAATAGTAAATTTCTTTTTGATCTTTTGCCATTATTTTAATGTATTCTTCTAAGGAAATCTTATTTTTATTAATTGAATTTTCAAATCTAAGGAGAGGTAGTATTTTTTCATGATGATCATTATGCTCGTATAGACCTTCTTTTAATACTGGACCAAAGTTATTCCAAAAAGTTTCAAATTTTGGCTTCTCTTTTTTTGCTAAATTTTCAATTTCACTTAAAATTTTATTTGTTAAGCCCTTTTTAATCTTAGTAATTATAGGATTGTTTTGCAACATTTCTCTACTAATATTTAGAGAGATATCTTGAGAGTCTACTACCCCAGGTATAAATCTTAACCAATTAGGAATGATATCTTCACATTCATCTGTAATAAATACTTTTTGTACATATAATTTAATTTTATTCTTTCTTTCAGCATTAAATAAGTCCATTGGCTGATTTGTAGGAAAATAAATTAAGGCTTTATAGCTAATTACGCCTTCTGCATTGTAATGAATTGTTTTAAGAGGTTCATCAAAGTTGAATGAAATATTATTATAGAATTGTTTATAATCCTCTTCTTTAATATCTTTTTTATCTTTTAGCCATAATGGACTACCCTCATTAACTTTTTCCTCTTTCTCTTTATCATCAAGATCTTTTAGGAAAATTGGAAAAGGTATATAATTTGAGTATTTGGTAATTATTGATCTTAATCTAAATGAGTCTAGAAACTCATCAGCATCTTTTTTAATATTTAAAGTGATACATGTTCCTCTTTTTTCTTTTTTTGCTTTTTCTATTGAATAATTTTCTTTACCATTTGAAGTCCAAAGGTTGATTTCGTCATTTTCTGCATCTCTTGATACAACATCAACATTATCTGAAACCATATAAGAAGAATAAAAACCAACACCAAATTGGCCAATAGCAGAAATATCACCCTCTTTTTTATTTTTCATTGCTTCTATGAACTTGCTAGTTCCAGATCTTGCAATAGTACCAAGATTATCGATTAAATCTTGTTTAGTCATACCTATTCCGTTGTCTTCAATTTCAATGATTTTTCTCTTTTTGGAGACTCGAATATTAATCTTTAAATCTTTTTCATCTTTTAAAAGATTTTTTTTTGAAAGTGATTGGTATCTTAATTTTTCACAAGCATCAGCAGCATTTGAGATTAATTCACGTAAAAAAATCTCTCTTTCACTGTAAAGAGAATTAGCCACCAGGTCTAAAAGCTTGCTTACTTCTGCCTGAAAAGATAGTTTTTCTTTTGAATTTTCTGCCATTTTTTTAAGATTTAAGCATTCATATTCATAATTCAATAGTAAGCAATAATTTTTTGACACATTTAAGACTATATAATCAAAAAATATGATATTTATGTATTTAATGAGGTTAGATATTCTTCTTAAGATAACATGTATTTCAATTATTTTTCTTTATGCCTGCACTTCTAACCAATTAACTAATACGGCCGATAGTTGTATTATATTTGATCAAAAGAAAAATTGGTATAAGGCTACTAAAAAATCATATGACAAATGGGAAACACCAATTGCTTTTCAATTAGCTATTATCAAACAAGAATCATCTTTTACACAATTTGCAAAACCAAAAAGAAAGAAATTCTTAGGTTTTATTCCAAGTTCAAGACCTTCAACTGCTTTTGGCTATGCTCAAATTACTAATCCAACTTGGGATTGGTATAAAAATAAAACAGGAAATCAAAATGCTTCAAGGGCTAATTTTAATGATGTAACTGATTTTATTGGTTGGTATACAACTCAATCAAAAAATATGGTTGGTATATCGAAAAAAGATTATTACAATCAATATTTAGCTTATCACGAAGGTCAAAATGGCTGGTCTAAAGAAACATTTAAAAGTAAAGAATGGTTGATTGAAGTAGCTAAAACTGTAGAAAGAAATACAAATATGTTTAACAAACAATTAAAAAGTTGTGAAGATAAACTAAATAGAAAAGGATTATTTGGGATATTTTAATGCCAGTTCTTAATAGTATTAATCAAATGTTAAACGAAATGACAGTATGGCGTCATGACTTACATAAAATACCGGAAATAGGATTAGAAGAGTATGAAACATCTAAATATATTAAAAATAAATTAAAAGAATTTAATGTAAATTTTAAGGATGGATATTCAAATACCGGGATAGTTGCATGGGTTGATGGTAATAAAAAAACGAATGAAAAGACAATAGGGCTGCGAGCTGACTTTGATGCTTTGCCAATGCCTGAAAAAAATAAATTTGAACATAAATCTACTAACAAAGGTATGATGCATGCTTGTGGTCATGATGGACATACTACTATGTTACTTGGAGCAGCAAAATATTTAAGTGAAAATAATAATTTTAACGGAAGAGTCTATTTTATTTTCCAACCAGGTGAAGAAGGGTTTGCCGGTGGAAAAAAAATGATTGATGATGGAATGTTTAAAGATTTTAAAATTGATGAAGTGTATGCTCTTCATAATTGGCCAGAACTTCCATTTGGAACTTTTGGGGTTAATAGCGGTCCAATGATGGCAGCAGTGGATGAATTTGATATAATCGTAAATGGTAAGGGAGGCCATGCTGCCTCTCCTCATTTATCAATAGATCCAGTAGTAATATCCGCACAAGTTATTTCAGCCGTTCAAACAATAATAAGTCGATCAACGGATCCTGTAGATAAAGCATTAATCAGTATAACTAAAATAAATGCTGGAACAGCTTATAATGTTATTGATGATCAAGTAAAAATGGGAGGAACAATAAGAACATTCAGAAAAGAAACTCGATCATATATTGAAAAAAGATTGAGAGAATTATGTAAAGGTATTGCAGAAGCGCATGGAGCAGAAATTAAAATTCAGTTTGATTTAGTAAACAAATATCCACCAACAATTAATTCGAAAAAAGAGAGTACTTTTGCAGCCAATGTAGCTAAAGATTTAGTAGGTGAAGAAAAAGTCATAACAGATATTGACCCTTCAATGGGAGGAGAGGATTTTTCTTATTTGCTAGAGGAAAAGCCTGGATCTTACTTATATCTAGGGCAAGGCGACGAAAACCATAATGCCCATCTTCATACAACCAAATATGATTTTAATGATAATCTTTTACCGGTAGGTGTAAACTTTTGGGTTGATTTAGTAAAAAAATATTTTTCAAAATAATTTCTAATGATTAGTTATAGTGCAATTTATACAATAATTGCATTTAGGTTGAAGGAATTTTTTTCTGAGTATCAATATTCTTTATTGGCTCCAATAACAACTAACATACTTTTTATTTTAGTTTTTCTTACAATTGAAAGTTATTATTCTTTATCTATAGACTCAAATTCTTTTGTTAAATTTATTGCTCCAGGTTTAATAATAATGATTGTAGCTCAAGAAAGTTATGACAATCCATCAGTTACACTTATTAATATGAAGCAGACTGGTTCATTAGATGATTGGCTACTAGCTCCAATATCAAGAATTGAAATTATGCTTTCTTTATTAATTAGCTCAGTAATAATAGGATTTATAATAGCAATATGTAATTTAATTATTTTTTCATTTTTAATTGATATTCAAATTATTAATTATATTTTTTTTTGTTATTATTTAATTATTGTTATTATATTTTTTTCATGTTTAGGAAGTTTTGTAGGAATTTTATTTAATACATGGGATTCACAAAGTACTTTTTCAAATTTTTTTGTTACTCCATTAAATTTTTTATCCGGTACATTTTTTTCAATTACATATTTGTCAGAAAATTTTAGATTTATTTTATATTACAATCCATATTATTATGTAGTTAAATTTTTTCGCAGTTGTTTTTATGAAGGGTTTATTTTTCAAACTAATCAAAATATTTTTATTTTATCTTTTATATTTGTATCTTTTATAATTACAGCTTATGTGTATGTTAAAGGTTATAATATTATAAAATGATTGATTATATTCTTATTATTTTGAGCTATATTCAATTATTAATTTTTGATAATTATACTTTAGCTTTAATTTCATATTTTTTATTTTGTTTACTTTTCTTTTTTCTT
>CABYIF010000035.1 GCA_902518985.1 uncultured Alphaproteobacteria bacterium
ACTATTATTTTCTATCATGCCGCCATCAACTTTTATTTCACTTATTTTTATGGCTGCATCTTTTTCCATACATTCTATTAATTCATAAGTTTGATAGGAAAGACTGTCTAATGTAGCTTTTATAATATCTTCTTTAGATGTATTTCGGGTAATGCCAAAAAAACTTCCCCGAGCATTGGGATTCCAATATGGGGCGCCTAATCCGGTAAGAGCTGGGACAAAATAAATTTTTTCGTTTTTATTAGCTTTTTTGTATAGGTTATCAGTTTCTTTGGAATTTTTAAAAAATTTTAAATTATCTCTAAGCCATTGTATTGCAGATCCAGCTACAAAAATGCTACCTTCATAACAAAACATCTTTTTTCCATTTATTTTATAAGCAACAGTTGTTAATAATTTATTTCTTGATAACTTAAAATTTGATCCAATATTCATTAAAAGAAAACACCCAGTGCCATAAGTACTTTTACTTTCTCCTTTGCTAAAACATGCTTGCCCAATAGTAGCGGCTTGTTGATCACCTGCAATCCCGCCAATTTTAATTGAACCTCCAAATAAATTTGTTGATCCAAAATCAAAAGAATTTTCAACAACCTTAGGCAAAATATATTTAGGAATATTAAAAATTTTTAAAATTTGGTCTGACCACTTTTCATTTTTAGCATCAAATAGCATTGTTCTTGAAGCATTTGTTATGTCTGTGAGATGAGAATTACCCTCAGTTAAATTCCATAACAACCATGTATCAATAGTGCCAAAAATAAGGTTCTTTTTTTTAAGATCTTCTCTAGCATACTTTACATTATCAAAAATCCATTTGATTTTAGTTGCCGAGAAATATGGATCAAGTTCTAGTCCAGTTATTTTTTTAATTTTATCATATTTTTTTGTTGTTTTTAATTTTAGACAATAATCACTTGTTCTCCTATCTTGCCATACGATAGCTTTGTAAACCGGTTTACCATTTTTCTTATTCCATATTACAGTGGTCTCTCTTTGATTTGCAATTCCAATTGAAATAATATTGCTCGAATTTAATTTATTTTTTTTTAAGATCTTATTTATAAGTTCTTTAGTATCCATCCAAATTTCTAATGCATTGTGTTCAACCCAACCATCTTTAGGGAAGTATTGTTTAAATTCCTTTTGAATTTTGTCATATATTTCAAATTTTTTATTATATAGAACTATTCTTGAACTAGTTGTTCCCTGGTCAATAACTAGTATATATTTGTTCATTATTAAATATCTAAATTTTTAATAAAATTTGCATTTTTTTGGATAAATTGAAAACGTAAATCTGCTTGTTTGCCCATTAACGTTTGAAATAATTTTTCAGTATTTTTTAAGTCATTTTTTGCTTTTTTAACATTTACAGAAATTAATTTTCTTTTACTTTGATCCATAGTTGTATCTTTAAGTTGATTTGCTGGCATTTCACCTAATCCTTTAAATCGAGTAATATTATATTCATCCGATTTAAATTCTTTTTTTAAGATACTATTTTTTTCTTTTTCATCAAAAGCATAAAAGTATTTATTTTTGCTGTAAATCTTAAAAAGTGGAGGCATAGCTATGTATAGTCTATTATCATCAATGATTTTTTTCATATATTTATAAAAAAAAGTTATTAATAAGGTTGCAATATGTGACCCATCAACATCAGCATCAGTCATTAAAATTATTTTGTCATATCGTAGTTTTTTAATATCAAAATTTTTCCCGATACCACATCCAAGGGATTGAATTAAGTTTTGTATTTCATTATTATCTGCTATCTTCGATAATCCAACGTTATGTACATTTAAAATTTTTCCTCTAAGTGGAAGTATAGCTTGCAATTCTCTATTTCTTGCTTGTTTTGCTGATCCTCCAGCACTATCTCCCTCAACTATAAATATTTCAGTATTTTCTGTTGATTTACTTGAGCAGTCCACTAATTTTCCAGGCAATCTATTTCTTTCTTTAAAATTTTTTCTGTCTAAGTTTTGTATTTTTGAAAGATCAGTTCTTTGCAATGCTCTTTCAACTAAATTTTCTAATAGAATTCTGGAGTTTTTTTTATTTGAATTTAACCACAATAAAAACTCTTCCTGTGATTTTTTTTCAATTTCTTTTTGAATCTTGGGCATAACAATTCTTTTTTTTGTCTGCCCTTCAAAACTCGGTTCATTTATAAAAATTGATATAATTACATTTGAAAAATCAAACAAGTCATTTTGACTAATGTTATTAATTTTAGTAATTTGGTTTTTTTGACCATAAAGTTTTATTGCTTTTAGTAATCCATTTTTTACACCAATTTCATGTGAGCCTCCATCAGGGGTTTCAATGGTATTGCAATAAGATAGTAAACTTGATGACTCAATTTTATTAAAAGTTATATATACTTCAAAATTTTCATATTGATTCAGCTTATTTTTAAGAGAAAAATCTTTTTCAAATAATTTATTTTTATTTGAATATTCTAATTTAAAAAAATCTTCTATTCCATTTTTATAATAAAAATTTTCAACATTGGGAGTTTTATCTTTAATCAGCTCTTTATCTATCTCAAATGTAATAGTCGTTCCACCAACTAATACGGATTTCATATTGATAAAATTATAAAGTTTTTTTGGATCATATGTAGTGATATCAAAAATTGTTTGATCTGGTAAAAATACAATTTCGGTTCCTTTTAATTTTTTATTACATTTTTCAATTATAACTTTTGACTTTACTTTACCCTTTGCATATTCTTGTCGATAAACCTTGCCATCTTTAAATACACTAACTTTCAAATTTGAACTTAATGCATTCACTACTGAGATACCTACTCCATGCAAACCTCCTGAAGTTTTGTATGCATTGTTGTTAAACTTCCCTCCAGCGTGAAGTGTAGTTAAGACTACTTCTAAAGCTCTTTTATTCTTATATTTTGGATGAAAATCTATTGGTATACCTCTGCCATCATCTTTGATTGTAATTGTTCCATTTTTTTTATAATGAAATGTTATTTTAGAAGCATAGCCAGCTAAGACTTCATCAATACTATTATCTAGTATTTCGTTAACCAAGTGATGCAGGCCATCTTGATTCGTACTTCCTATGTACATACCAGGTCTTTTTCTAACTGGTTCTAATCCCTCCAGTACTTCAATATCTTTAGCTTTGTATGTAGATTTTTTTGACATCAATCATCTTTATCAAAACTATTATGTTAAAAAAATAAAAAAACCGCCCTAGGGCGGTTTTAAAAAAAATGACTAGTTTATTTAAACATCATAATAAAGATTAAACTCATGTGGATGAGGTCTTAGATCCATTGGACTAACTTCATTTTCTCTTTTATACGAAATATAAGTCTCAATGTTATCTTTAGTAAACACATTACCCTGTAATAAATATTTATGATCCTTTTCTAGAGCAGTTAATGACTCTGCTAAAGATCCTGGAGTTGATGGAATTTTAGCAAGAACACTAGCTGGCGCTTCATAAATATTAATATCAGTTGGTTTTCCTGGGTTAATTTTGTTTTTTACACCATCAAGACCTGCCATTAAAATTGCAGAAAAAGCAAGATAAGGATTTGAGGATGGATCTGGGCATCTAAATTCAACTCTTTTTGCTTTGGGACTAGCGGTATAGTTATTTGGGATTCTAACTGAAGCTGTTCTGTTTGCTTGGGAATAAGCAATATTCACAGGAGCTTCAAAACCAGGAACTAATCTTTTGTAAGAATTAGTTGTTGGTGCACAAAAAGCCAAAAGAGATGGAGCATGTTTTAAAATCCCACCGATATAGTAAAGAGCAAAATCACTTAAATCTGCATAATTTCCCTTTTTATACATTAGCGTTTTATTTTTCTTCCATATACTTGAATGAACATGCATACCTGATCCATTGTCTTCAAAAAGAGGCTTTGGCATAAAAGTTGCAGTAAGGCCATGTTGCTTTGCAACATTTTTGACAACATATTTATATCTTAGTAGATCATCAGCCATTAATAGTAAGGGCGAAAATTGCAAATCTATTTCACATTGTCCTCCGGTAGCAACTTCGTGATGTGAAGCTTCAACATCAATACCTATTTCTTCCAATGTTAAAACCATTTCAGTTCTTACATCCTGTAGGCTATCAGATGGTGGTAACGGAAAGTATCCACCTTTGTGCCTAGGTTTATGTCCTAGGTTTGGATTTTCATCTCTACCAGTATTCCAGGCTCCTTCAGTTGAATCAACTTCATGAAATGCAAAATTAGATCCTGAGTCATATTTAACGTCATTAAATATAAAGAATTCTGCCTCAGGTCCGAAATAGGCAGTATCACCCATCTTTGATGATTTTAGATACTTTTCAGCTTTTTTTGCAATATATCTTGGATCTCTCTCATAACTTGCATATGTAACTGGATCCACAACATCGCATGTAAAAGCTATTGTTTTTTCTGAGAAGAATGGATCAATGTATCCTGTTGTTACATCTGGTACCATAGCCATATCGCTATTTTCTATTGATTGAAAACCTCTTACAGAAGAACCATCAAAACCCACACCATCAGTAAATAAATCTTCAGTAAGATACTTTATTGGTATCGAAATATGGTGAGTAGAGCCTGGTAAATCTGTAAATCTAAGATCAACCATTTTAATATTTTCATTTTTTACTTTTTTTAAGAGCTCCTTGGGAGTCTTACAAATATATTTCATAATTACCTCACACGTTAAAAAGATTAATCTCAACTATTGAGATTAACTTATTTTCTTTCATGCTCTAGTTATGAAATCTTTAGGATCCGCGTTCCTTCAGCTCTTAGCTTACTTCCGATCTATTTAAAATAGATTGAACGATTTATAACTTTTGCATGCGTTCCTTCAGCATTTAGCCTACTTCCGACTCGTAAGAGTTGAACGATTATGGCCTAATTAATAACTTTTTTTTAAATGTAAAGAGAAATTAGACAGCCTCACTGTCTTTTTCTCCTGTTCTTATTCTAATAACTTGTTCTATGTTGGAAACAAAAATTTTTCCATCTCCTATTTTTCCAGAGTATGCTGAGGATTTAATAGAATTAATCACATCATTTACTTGATTATCTTCAACTATTACTTCAAGTTTCATTTTTGCTAAAAATTCGTCATCATAGCTATCATTTGTGTCAATACCACCCGTTGAGCCTCTTTGTCTTCCAAAGCCCTTAACATCTATAACAGTCATTCCAGATATTCCAAGTTCATGAAGAGAATCTTTTACATTTGATAATTTAAATGGCTTAATAATTGCTTCAATTTTTTTCATAATGTTGATATCCTTTTAATTGCTTCTGAAATTTTTTCTATAGAATTTGCAAAACTTATTCTCACAAAGTTCTCAGCTTTATCACCAAAGCTTGTTCCTGGAACCAAAGCAACACCTTTTTTTTCAAGAGCTAAGTCTGAAAATTCTTTTCCGTTTAATCCAGTTTTTGAAATATTAGGAAAAGCGTAAAATGCACCTCCAGGTTCAAAACATGATATATTAGGTAGTTTATTAATTTCTCTATGAATAAATTCTTTACGTCTTTGAAATTCATTTACAATTATATTTAAATCTTTTTGAGGACCCTTTAATGCTTCTATACCGGCATATTGAGAAATTGAAGTTGGACATGAGTGATTGTTCACACACAATTTGTTTGCATAATCAATAATATTACTCGGCCATATACTCCAACCTAGTCTCCAGCCTGTCATACAGTATGTTTTGCTCCATCCATCTAAGACAATAAGTCTGTCATGTAAATTTTTATACTTAAGTAGAGTAGGCATTTTATTGTGATTAAAAATAATTTTGCTGTATATTTCATCGCTTAAAATATACAATTTTGGATGTTGTTCCAAAATATCAACCAATTGATCTATTTTACTTTCATCCATAAAAGCACCAGTTGGATTATTTGGATTATTAATAATGATCAGAGAGGTTTTAGTTGTGATCAATTCTTGTAACTTATATAAATTTATCTTAAAATCATCTTCTTCATCCAAATACAAAGGTACTGGAGTGGCTCCACTAAATTTTATCATTGATCTGTAAATTGGAAAACCTGGATCAGGATATATAATTTCATTGCCCGAACCCCCAAATATCAAAGATGAAATAAATATTACAGGTTTTCCACCAGGGGTTATTAAAATATTCTTGGGATTTATTGGCACATTATAATCACTCAATATTTTTTCTGCTACGGCTTCCCTCAATTCAGGTATACCATTTGAAGGTGTATATCCATGCTTACCGTCCTTGATCGCTTTTATGGCAGCTTCTTGTATATTTTTTGGTGTTGGAAAATCTGGCTGACCAATGCCTAAATTTATAATATCCATTCCTTTTGATGCTAAATCATTAGCTTTAGCAAGCACTGCAAAAGCTGTCTCTGTTTCTAATTGAAATATTCTTTTTGAAACTTGCATATATTTGGTATAGCAATTTAAAATAAAAATTAAACTTTTTATTATATTTTTACGGCGAACGTAGCTCAGTTGGTTAGAGCGCAGGCTTGTGGTGCCTGATGCCGTGGGTTCGAATCCCATCGTTCGCCCCATTTTTTAAATTTTATTTTTTATATTTATATTCTCTATTGTTTTTTAAACGAAACTACATAAAAGCAAAAAATAAATGGGCCGGTGGTGGAATTGGTAGACACGCTAGATTTAGGTTCTAGTGCCGCGAGGTGTGAAGGTTCAAGTCCTTTCCGGCCTACCAATATTACCTTGGGGATTATTATATGAACATAAAAGAAGTAATATCAAAAAAACTTTATAAGGAATATTCTTTAGAAATACCTTTTGATGAGATAGACAATGAAATTAATCAAAAAATTACTAACTTAATTCCTACAGTTACAATACCTGGGTTTAGAAAAGGTAAAGCTCCAATAAATATTGTAAGAAAAAAATATGAAGACAATGTTTTAAATGAGGTGATTCAAAATGTTGTTAATTTAAAGACATCTGATTTAATTAAGGAAAAAAAATTTAATTTATTTAGGCAACCAAAAGTAAATTTAAAAAATTTTGAAAAAAATAAACCTGTTGTTATAGAAGTTAAAATTGATTTACAACCTGACATTAAATTAAT
>CABYIF010000036.1 GCA_902518985.1 uncultured Alphaproteobacteria bacterium
TTCATATCTTGATGCTCCTGATAGTTTTGCCATTTCAATATATTCACTTGATAAAATATTTATTATTGCTGATCTTGTCATTCTCATCATGTGTCCCATAGTAACTAATGTCAATGTAAAAACTGGGAGTGCAGTCCTGTAAAATCTTTCAGCCAAAGTTGTAGTTTCATCCACATTAGAAATAGTTGGAAAAACTGGAAATAGAGTCGCTAGTAAGAGAATAAAAATATATGCAGTAAAAAATTCTGGTGAAGATACGGTTACTAAACTTACTCCAGTAGCTGATCTATCATAATAAGAGTTTCTATATAAAGCGGAAGAAATACCTAAAATTAAAGACAGAGGTATAGCCAACATGGCGGCAACTCCTGTTAAAAACAAAGTATTCTTGAGCCTAGGAATAATTAACCCAACAACTTCTCTTGATCTATCACCTTGATCACCTTGTACTTTAGATCTTCCAGAAAAAGAGCTGCCAAAATCTCCCTGAAAAACATTTCCTAACCAATCAAAATATCTTGTTACCGGAGGTTTATCTAAACCTAATTCTGCCCTCAGAGCTTTTACTGCAGATTTTGTTGCACTTTGACCTAATATTTCTGTTGCAAAGTCTCCAGGTAAAAAAGAGAATGTACTAAATATAATTACTGAAAATGCAAAAACCGTGACTAGGCCTAGACTAAGTCTCAACAAAATTGTTCTAAATATTGGATGAATTCTTGTAATATTTTCCTCCCTAGTGAAACTCAGTTAATTTTTAAGGTTATCTCTTAAATAGGTCAATATGCAACCAAAAATTCATAAATTATCCGTTGAATTAAAACGGTATATATGTTTTTATGTATTAACTTAAGTTTGTTTTTTGTAAAATTTCTAGAAATTTTGAACAAAAATCTTAGGTTTTTGTTCAATTATAAGGGAGGACAAATGAAAAATAAGAAAATAGACAAATACATTGAGGAACAGTCTTCAAAGCTCACTAAAGGGCTTATTGATAGAAGACAGTTCATGATGTCTGTTCTTGCTACTGGTGTAACTCTGCCAATAGCTTTATCACTTGCTGATAAAGCTGTTGCTGCTACTCCAAAAAAAGGTGGACATTTAAGATGGGCTAACGGTGCAGCTGATACTACAGATACACTTGATCCCGCAACTTATCAAAGCTCATTCATGCAAGCTACAGCTTGGTCATATCAAAACTGTTTAACAGTTGTTGACTCAGATCATACAATTGTTGGAGAGCTTGCTGAGTCAATTGAGTCTGATGATGCTCAAACTTGGGTATATAATCTTCGAAAAGGAATTGAATTCCATAATGGAAAATCAATGACTGCAGATGACGTTGTACTCAACTATCAGTATCATATGAATCCTGATACCGCTTCAGCAGCAGGTGGATTGTTGTCTCAAATTGACACAGTTTCAGCTGATGGAAATAACAGAGTTATTTTTAAACTAAAAGGTGCAAATGCCGATTGGCCTGCAATAACTACTGATTATCACATTATGATTAAGCCAACAAAAGATGGAGTTGTTGATGCTCAATCTACTATTGGAACTGGTCCATATATAATGGATGAATTCAATCCAGGTGTTAGTGCAAAATTTGGAAAGAGAAATCCAAATTATTTCAAAGGTGATAGTGTTGCTCACTTTGATTCAGTTGAAGTTATTGGTATTAATGATCCTGCTACTAGACAAGCAGCATTACTTAATGGTGAAATTGATTGGATGAATGGTGTTGATCTTAGAACAGCAAATTTACTAACTAGAGATCCAAATGTAGAAATTACAGCGGCATCTGGTTATGCTCATTATACTGCTCCAATGAGATTAAACGTTCCACCGTTTGATAACTTTGATGTTCGCATGGCAATGAAGTTTGCAATTAAAAGACAAGAAATTGTTGATAAGATAATGCTGGGATATGGAACAGTAGGAAATGATCACCCGATCTCAACTGCTCACCCATATCACAATAACGCATTACAGCAGAGAGAATTTGATGCTGATAAAGCTGCTTATCACTGGAAAAAATCTGGAGTAAGTGGACCAATTGAAATTAGTACTTCTGAGGTTCCTTATGCAGGATGTACAGATGCAACTAACTTGATAGCAGCATCTGCTCAAGAATGTGGTATTGATCTTCGAGTTAAAAAAGAACCTGAAGATGGTTACTGGAGTAACGTATGGAACACTAAAGGTTTCAGTATGAGTTCTTGGGGTGGAAGACCTACTGAAGATATGATGTGGTCTGCTGCATTTACAGATGATACTGAGTGGAATGAAGCTGCTTGGGGTAACTTAGTTCAGACTGACTCAACTGTTCGTTTCAATGAACTTGTTAAAGCTGCTAGATCAGAACTTGATGCGGAAAAAAGAAAATCAATGTACTGGGAAGCACAAGCTCTTTGTAACTACGATGGTGGTGCGATTGTTTATGCATTTAACCAATATGTTGGTGCTGGTTCTAAAAAACTTGCTCATGGCGATAATGTTGCTGGTAACTGGGAAAGTGATGGTAACAAACTGTCAGAACGTTGGTGGTTCGCTTAATATAAATATTTTAAGTGGCGCATTTTGCGCCACTTACCTACATTACATTCTCTATTTGCTAAAAAAATAATCTTCTTTAAGATTAATAATATGTTCCAAAACAACAAGAAATATTTACTTGATGGGGGTTCAGGTCAGACTTTATTAGAAATGGGATTGGAAACTACAGGCGATCTATGGTCTGCTAAAGCACTTATAGATAATAACAATCACCATTTAGTTTTAAAAATGCATCAAGACTTTATCAATGCAGGATCTGAATTAATAGTTACAGCAAATTTTTCTGTTAGAAAAAGAATGTTTATTAAACATAATATTCTGGATTATTACAAAGAAAGTCTAAGATCTGCAGGAGAGATTGCTCTTAAAGCGAGAAATAAATCTAAAAAAAATATTATTGTTGCAGGATCAATGCCTAATCAAGGCAACACTTACTCTCCTTTACAATTTGAAACAGACGGAACTGTTTATAATAATTTTTTAGAAATTGCCCAAATTCTTAACGAGTATGTAGATATATTTTATTTAGATGTTTTAAGCTCCATAAAAGAAATTAAACTAGCTTTAGAGGCTACAAAAAATTTTAATAAACAAATTTTAGTTGGTGTACATCTACGCTATGATGCCAAACTGCCATCAGGAGAAACATTAAATGAACTTTTTAAAGTGATCAAAAATTACAATTGCTGTGGAATTATTTCAGCTTGTATATCACCAGAAATTGTTGATTTAAGTTTACCATATTTAACAAAACAATCTTTACCATTTGGCTATAAAGTAAATTTATTTAAAGAGATGCCAACTAGTAATAAAAAGACTTTTACTCAAGAGGGTTTTGATGGTGAAAGAGAGTATACTGATCCAGCAGATTTGCTAGGCTCTAGAATTGATGAGTATAATAATGAAAAAATAAGAGAATTCGTTATTAAAACATTAGAGAAAAATGCGTCATTGATTGGTGGATGTTGTGAAATTAAACCGAGACATATTAACTTGCTTAAAAATTTATTTTGATTTTTATATGTTTTAGGTTGATATAATAATAATATTATATGAGTAATAATGTAAATGATTACCGCTTTGTAATAAAAGCTGTGCCAATTGAGGGTGGTAGGTCAGTTGACTTAGCTAGACCAATGAAAATTCATCCTCTTAGTTATCAAGAGTTACATTTAGATCCAGAATATACAAATTATGCGGATGGAAGATTTACACTTGAAAAATTAGCTCATGCATCTGCTGATGAAATGTATTGGAAAGCTCGCCAAGAAATTATACTTAGACATACTGGAGAATACCCTTATGAAATTTCAGGACCTGATGCAGAAAAATTATTACAGAAAGTTTTTCCTAGAGATATATCAAAAGTAAATGTTGGCAGGTGCTCTTATCAATTTGCCTGCTATCATGACGGAGGAATGATTTCGGATGGTTTGCTACTTAAACTAAATAATAATAAGTTTTGGTTCGCTCAAGGTGATGGTCATCTTTTTGGATGGTATAAAGCCCACTCAGTTGGCCTAGATGTTAAGATTAAAGACCCAAATGTTTGGGTTAGTCAAATTCAAGGTCCAAAATCTTTAGACTTATTAAAAAAAATAATTGATCAACCTTTAAAAGGAAATTTTAAATATTTTGATTGGGAGGAAGTATCAATAGCTTCACAAACAGTTATTGTTAGTAGAACTGGATTTACCAATGAACTAGGATGGGAAATTTATATTAGACCTGAAAATGATGCTAAAAAAATTGGAGATCTAATATTATCTGAAGGGACAAAAATGGGTATGCTTCTCACTGCTTCACCAGGTTTTAGAGGAAGAAGAATTGAGGCCGGTTTATTATCTGCTGGAAGAGATTTTACAAAAGATAGAAACCCATTTTCAGTTGGGTTAGGAAAATTTATCGATTTTAATAAAGGTGAATTTATTGGAAGAGATTTTTTAATTAATGCAAATAAAGAATGTTTAACTTGGGGAATGAGAGTAGAAAATAGTTTTGCAAAAGTTGACAGTGAAATTTTATTAAATAATCAAAAAATAGGAATAGTAACATCAAGTACTTGGTCGCCCTACCAACAATGTGGTGTTTCGATTGTTCATATGAATAATAAAAAATTTGGACCAGAAACTGTGGTTGATGTCTTATGTGATGATGGTAAAATTAATAAAGGGGAGATATGTAAATTACCAATGTACGATGTTAAAGGAGATATACCAAGAGGCATTAAACAAGATATTCCTGATGGTCCTGTACCTTGGAAAGGTATAGGCAAAAAATAGGTTATTTTGTAATAGAAATATTTTTATATTAGAATACTAATAATTTTAAATGAATTATAACATCCAACCTAGCACCAAAATTCATACGATTGATGATGCAATTAAATTATCAAAAAAAAGACTACCTAAATTAGTTTTTGATTTTATTGATGGCGCTTCCGGTGATGATAAGTTGGCAGAAATAAATAGCAGTGCATTAAATCAAATACGTTTAGAACCAAAAGTATTTAAAAATGTTGAAAATAGAACTTTGAAAAAAACTATTTTAGATTTTGATTTTGATTTACCATTTGGATTTGCTCCTATGGGTATGACAAATCTATCTTGGCCAGAAGCTGACAAGATGTTTGCTAAAGAAAGTGTTTATAATAATATCCCAACTTGTGTATCAATGGCATCAAGTACAACATTAGAAAATATGTATGAGTATTCTGAAGGACATTCGTGGATGCAAATATATATTTTTCAAGATGAGGAATTTATTATGGAGCTTTTAGAAAGAGCTAAAAATATTGGTTATAAGGTATTAATTTTAACAGTGGATGTTCCTATACTTTCTAGAAGAGCAAGAGATGATAGAAACGGTTTTAGCTATCCGTTTAAAATCGGCCCTAAACAATTTTTAGACTTTGCACTTCACCCACATTGGAGTCTTAAAACTCTTCTTAAAGGTGCTCCTCGTCCAATGAATTATGTTACATCATCAAGTGGCAAACAAATATTTAGAAGAAAAGAAAGTAGAGGTGCTACAGACTGGAATACACTGCAAAGGATAAGAGATGCTTGGAAAGGTAAATTAATAATTAAAGGTATTATGAATTCTGAAGATGCCATTAAGATTAAAGATTCTGGAGCTGATGCAATACAAGTATCTAATCATGGAGGTAGGCAGTTAGACAGCGCTACCGCAGCCATAAATGCTTTGCCAAATATTAGAAAAAAAATTGGTAAAGAATTCCCAATAATATTTGATAGCGGGATTAGAAGTGGTAGTGATATTTTAAGAGCTTTAGCATTTGGCGCCGATTTTATTATGTTAGGTAGACCTTTAATGTATGCTGTAGGAGCAGATGGAGCGAGAGGATTAAGAAGAATTATCAATTTAATTAAAGAAGAGTTAAGTACAAATCTAGGATTAGTAGGTTTAACAAATATAAATGATGTAAATCATAAAATAATAGCAGAGAAATATTTTAAGGATATAAAGTACTAAGATAAATGAGTGATAAAAAAATTAGAGGTGGAGCACTAGTAGCAAGAGCACTTAATGATAAAGGTATAGAACACGTATTCACACTCTCTGGTGGTTTTTGTAATCCAGCGTTAGAAGGATTTATGGAATGTCAAATTAATGTAATTAATTGTCCTCATGAACAAATTGCTGGTCATTTAGCTGATGGTCATACAAGAATATCAAGAAAACCATCAGTTTGTATTGTTGGTCCAGAAGGATTTGCCAATGCAGTTCCGTCAATGATGGAGGCATGGGGGGAAAGATCTCCAGTTATATTTATTACAGGCTCAAGTAGCTTAAAACGACAAGGTTCAGGAGGTTTCAAAGAAATTGATGATGTATCAATTGCTGCCCCACTTACAAAATACAGTGCAAGTAT
>CABYIF010000037.1 GCA_902518985.1 uncultured Alphaproteobacteria bacterium
AAATCATTTTACGTGACTGATAAAGAATGTATGGAAATGTTATATAAATTAATTAAAACAGACGGATTATTTTTAGGACTTAGTTCTGGAGTAAATATTTGTGGCGCACTAAAATTAGCTAAAGAAATAGGTCCTGGTAAAAAAATTGTAACTATACTTTGTGATGATGCAAATAAATATTATGATAAAATGTTTAATATAGAGTATTTAAAATCAAAAAATTTACCAATTCCTAATTGGTTATAAGTATGAATACAAAAGATAAAAAATTTAATTCTAAAGTTATTCATTCAGGTCATGGAGCTGATAATGAAACCGGTGCTGTTATGCCGCCAATTCATCTTTCTTCTACTTTTAAACAAAAATCACCTGGAGACTTTAAATATGAATATGCTAGAACTGGAAATCCAACAAGAGATGTTCTAGAAAAATTATTATCGGAAATAGAAGATGGTAAGTTTGGTTTTGCATTTAGTTCAGGAATGGCTGCTATTTCAGCTCTATCAGATGCTCTTGGTAATAATTACTCTATTCTATCAAGTGACGATGTATATGGGGGAACAAGAAGAATATTTGATAAAATTAAATCAGTAAATCAGAATGTTGAAGTTACTTATGCTGACTTAAGTAAAGATAATAATTGGCAAGGACACATCAAAGAAAATACAAGGATGATATGGGTAGAAACACCTTCCAACCCACTACTAAAATTAATTGATATTGAAAAAATAAGGAAAAATATAAATAATCAAGAAATCATTATTGTATGTGATAATACTTTTGCTTCACCTTATAATCAACAACCTCTTAATCTTGGAGCTGATGCGGTTATTCATTCTTCTACGAAATATCTAGGTGGTCATAGTGATATAATTGGAGGAGCTCTTGTTATTAATAATAATCCTGAATTAGCAGAAAAAATTAAATACATTCAAAATGCCGTAGGATCTGTTCCAAGTCCATTTGATTGTTATATGTTAGTTAGATCAATCAAAACACTAGCTGTAAGAATGGAAAGACATAACAATAATGCTTTAGAAATTGCTAATTACTTATCAAAACACAATAAAGTAAATAATGTTTTTTATCCTGGTTTAAATTCAGATCCAAATCATGAAGTAGCAAAAAAACAGATGAATGGGTTTGGAGGTATTGTATCTATAGATTTAAAAGGTGATATTAATACTGCAAGAAAATTTCTTGAAAATATTGAAATCTTTACATTAGCTGAAAGCTTAGGTGGGGTTGAAAGTCTAATTGAGCACCCAGCAATTATGACTCATGCTTCTATTGATAAAAAAATAAGGGATGAATTAGGCATCTCTGATACTCTGATAAGGCTTTCAGTTGGGATAGAAGATGTTAACGATCTTAAGGAAGCTTTAGATAAAGCTTTAGGATTAATTTAAATTATTTTTTTTAAATTAGGCGGTGAATAATTAGGCCCTTTCATTACCTTGCCAAATTCATTATAAATAGGTTTACCTTCTTCAGATAATTTACTCATATTGCTACGATGTACCTCTTCAAAACATTTATCTAAATTTATGCCAAAAGCAGCACCAGCTCCATAAGTAACAACTAGTATATCAGTTAATGCGTCAGCTACTTCAACAATGTCATTGTCTGTTATAGCATCTTTTAATTCATTAAACTCTTCATCAATAAGTTTTTTTCTTAATTCTACAATTTTATCATTTGGAAATTCTGCATTATTTTTAACTTCTTGACCAAAAGTTATCATAAATTCTTTTACTTTTTCAAAGTTAGTCATTTTATCTCCCTAAAATAATTATTTATAAAAAATATCGTTGTAAGTAACAACTATAAAGAGAAAAGATATAATTGTTATCCCCACAGCTAAATAAACTCTTGTAACAAATTCTGGAAGAGAATTTGAAAAAATTCTTCTAATAATAAAATACATTATGTGACCTCCATCTAAAAGAGGAATTGGCAATAAGTTAAATAGACCTACAAATAAAGAAATTACAATGAATAGAAACAGTACACCCCTAACTTGATCTAGCATCATTTGATCTGCATTTTTAACAATCCCTATTGGTCCAGCAAGCTGATCACCTAAAGTATTTTCTTTATAAGATTGTTGAAGAAAACTAAAAGAAGCAACATAATACGTTGGTATAAACGCAAGTGAATTATTTATTGATCCGATAAAATTATATTTGTCTATAGTGGGATTCTCAGGAGAGGAAATACCGATTACAAATTTATTTAATTTTTCATTAAAAATTAAATCAAAACTTTTATTGATAATTTCATTTTCACGTTCAATTAAAATATTTACAGTATTACTATTACCTATAGCTCTTGGAATATCAGAAAATTCTTCAATATTTTTATTATTAATTTCTAATATTTTATCTCCTTCACGTAAATCATTATTGTAGGCAGCAGAGTTTTCCATAACTGAACCAATAATTGGAAGAAAATTAACAATTCCAAAAAAGAAAAAAATTGAAAACAATGCTAACCAAGCACTTATAATATTAAATACACTACCAGCTAGAAGAACAGAAATTTTCTGAAATAAAGTAAGTGATTGAAATGAACCTTTGTCCTCAGGACTATTTTTAGAAAAAATATTATCTAATCCTTTAATTTTTACATAACCACCAAGTGGAATTGGGGATATTTTCCAAGTTGTTCCATTCTTATCTGTAAACTTAAATAGTGGTTTCCCAAATCCAATCGAAAAATCACTTACTTCTGCCTTAAAAAACCTGGCGACAATGTAATGTCCAAACTCATGGATAGCGACTAGAACTAGAAATACTATTAAAAGGTTAAAATAAATCATTATCTAATAATAAATTTTAAATAAATATATTAAATTATTGAAATATATCATTTATCCAGTTTTAGCTTCTTCATATTCTTCAATAGGAGGACAAACACAGAATAAGTTTCTATCTCCGTATACATTATCAATTCGACTAACAGGACTCCAATATTTATTGTTTAAAAGGTAAGAGTGAGGATAAGCAGCCTCTTGCCTTGTATAAGAGTGTTTCCAATCATCTGATGATATTTCCTCTACTGTATGAGGTGCATTTTTGATTGGATTATCTACTTTATCAAACGAGCCATCTCTGATTTTTTCAATTTCTCCATGTATAGAGATCATTGCTTCACAAAATCTATCAAGCTCTTCTTTTGATTCACTTTCTGTTGGCTCAATCATTAGAGTTCCTGGAACAGGAAAGGACATAGTTGGAGCATGAAAACCATAATCTATTAATCTCTTAGCAATATCTTCATCTGAAATATTTATCTCTTGTTTTAAAGGTCTAATATCAATTATGAACTCATGAGCTACCATTCCATTTTTTCCTTTGTATAAAATTGGATAATACCCACTTAATCTTTGCTTAATATAATTTGCATTTAAAATTGCTACTTGTGTTGCCAGTTTTAACCCGTCATCACCCATCATAGATATATATGAATATGAGATAGGTAATATTGATGCACTGCCCCATGGAGCTGCGGAAACAGCCTCTTGTTCAGATAGACCAATTTCATTTTTAAAGACTGGATGTCCTGGCGCAAATTCTGCTAGATGTTGTTTTAAGCCGATAGCTCCTACTCCAGGACCTCCTCCACCATGTGGAATTGTAAAAGTTTTGTGAAGATTCATATGACATACATCAGGACCAAATTTGCCTGGCTTTGCTACACCTACCATTGCATTATAATTTGCCCCATCTAAATAAACTTGACCTCCAGCATTATGAATTTTATCACAAATTTCAACGATACTTTCTTCAAATACACCATGAGTAGAAGGATATGTTATCATTAGAGCAGATAACCGATCTCCTGCATCTGCTATTTTTTTATCTAAATTTTCAATATCGACATTACCTTTGTCATCACAATTTACAATTGATATTTCCATACCACACATTTGAGCACTTGCTGGGTTTGTGCCATGGGCACTTTTAGGAATAATACAAATATTTCTTTGAGTATCAGAATTTTTTTCATGAAATTTTTGTATAGCTAATAAGCCAGCAAACTCACCTTGAGCTCCAGCATTTGGTTGAAGTGATATTGCATCAAATCCAGTAATATCTTTTAACATAGATATTAATTCTTTCATCATCTGATTATATCCATGTCTTTGATGTGGTTCTAGGAAAGGATGAGCATTAGAAAAACCTGGAAGAGTTATAGGTAACATTTCAGAAGCAGCATTTAATTTCATAGTACATGATCCAAGTGGTATCATTGACCTATTTAAGGCTACATCTTTATTTTCAAGTTTTTTTAAATATCTCATCATTTCAGTTTCTGAATGGTAAATATTGAAAACAGGATGAGTAAGAATTTTTTCTTCTCTACTTAAACCATTTTCAAAACATGACTTTTCTATTCTATTTTCAATCTCCTCTGCAAAAATATCAATATTTTGTTCATTAAAAAAATTAACTAAATTATCAACTTCTTGTAATGTGGTGGTTTCATCTAAAGACAATGTAAAAGTTTCATTGTCTACTAATCTAAAATTGATACCTTGCTCTATTGATTTGTTAACCCAATATTTAGCTTCAGGTGTTTTTATTAATAATGTATCAAAGTAATTTTTAGAAATTATTTCAAATCCAAGAATCTCTAGAGACTTTTTTAAATATCTTGCATGATGGTGAATATTATTAGCGATATTTTTTAGCCTTTCGGGACCATGGTATATTGCATAAGATGCAGATATTATTGCGAGAAGTGCTTGTGCAGTACATATATTACTAGTTGCCTTCTCTCTTCTAATATGTTGTTCCCTAGTTTGTAATGCCATTCTATAAGATCTTTTATTTGTTCGATCAACAGATACTCCTATTAGTCTTCCAGGCATCATTCTTTTATACTCATCAAGAGTCGCAAAAAATCCAGCATGTGGTCCACCTAAGCCCATTGGAACACCAAAACGCTGCGAACTACCGACAACCATATCTGCACCAAATTTTCTTGGTGATTTCATTATGACTAAACTCATAATATCAGCTGCAATTATTGATAAAATATCTTTTTGTTTATTCTCCTTAACTAATTGATCTAAATCTGCAATTTCTCCAAAAGTATCAGGATTTTGAATTAAACAACCAAAAGTATCTTCATTTGGTTTATCAAAAATAATTTTAATACCTAAGGGTTTAGCTCTTGTTTTTAAAACTGATAAAGTTTGAGGATGACATGTATTTTGAACACAAAATGTAAACTTTGAATTCTTTTTAATTTTAAATGCCATCATCATTGCCTCAGCAGCTGCTGTACTTTCATCTAATAAAGAAGCATTAGCTATATCCATTCCTGTTAAGTCAATTATCATTTGCTGGAAATTCATTAACATTTCTAATCTGCCTTGACTTACTTCAGGTTGATAAGGAGTATACGCCGTATACCATCCAGGATTTTCAAGTATATTTCTAAGTATTACACTGGGAGTTGTTGTATTATAATAACCCATTCCAATATAAGTTTTTTTAAAATTATTTTTTAAAGATAAAAGTTGCGTATTAGTTTTATTGAATTCTTCAGACATACCTGGACGTAATTTAAGCTTGTCTTTAAAAATAATATGATCTGGTACAGTTTTTTCTATTAAATCATCTAATGATTTGCTACCAATAACTCTAAGCATTTCAGTAATATCTTCATTTCTAGGACCAATGTGTCTACTTGCAAATTTATCTATATCTATCATTTACTGCTCCAAAAATTTTATATAATCATCTTTAGTCATTAATTCATCATATTGACTAGGATTTGATATTTTCATTTTAAATATCCATCCCGTATTTTCAGCGTCTTGATTTATAATTGCTGCATCACCCTCCAAATTATTATTTACTTCTAGAATTTCACCATCAATGGGTGCATAAATATCTGACGCGGCCTTAACAGATTCTACAACACATATTTCATCTTTTGCATTA
>CABYIF010000038.1 GCA_902518985.1 uncultured Alphaproteobacteria bacterium
GAAATTACTATAAACCATATTTTCTATGTATTTTAGAAAATTTATTTAATATTTTTTTTAACTCATCAATAGTAAATTCGGGCCATAATGTTTCAGTGAAATATAATTCTGTATAAGTTAAATTATACATTATAAAATTACTTAATCTTTGATAACCTCCAGTTCTTATTAGTATTTCGGGGTCAGGGATAGATCTTAAATTAAATAAATCATCAACATCTTTTTGATTATTAATATCTATTGTATCAATTTTTTGTTTATATTTCCTCAATACCTCTCTAATTTCTGATTTAAAACCATAATTAAATGCTAAATTAAGATTCAAGTTATCATTATTGACAGTAATTTTTTCAGCTTCATCAAATATATTAATAACTTTTGATGGTAAGTTATCTCTTGACCCAAAAATTTTTATTTTGATATTATTTTTTTTTACAATTTTATCAATTAAATTTGAAAAATTATTATAAATAATTTCATAAATAATATTTATTGATGGTCTTTTGTAATTCTCAGATGATAATGTAAAAAGTGTAAGATTTTTAAGATTAATTTTTAATGAATAATCTACTATATTAGTAATATTATCAAAACCTTTTTTATAACCATTAACTTCAGATAATTTATTTTTATCAGCCCACCTTTTATTTCCATCTAGAATGAAGGCTAAATGACTAATTTGGTTATTTGACAATTTTAAACTTTCAGAATATCACTCTTTTTTGCATCTAAAACTTTTTCAACGATCTGAATATTTTCATCTGTAATTTTCTGAATCTCATTTAAAATTTTTTTTAATTCATCTTCAGACAAGTTGGAATCCTTTTTTTCCTTTTTATTACTCTCTATAAAGTCTCTTCTTATATTTCTAATTGTTATTTTGCAATTTTCTGAATATTCTGATGCAATTTTACTTAATTCCTGTCTCCTCTCTTCACTTAATTTAGGTATTGGTAATCTAATTAATTGACCATCAGTTTGGGGATTTAATCCTAAATTAGATTCAATTATTGCAGTTTCAATTGATTTAAGGAGAGAAATATCCCATACCTGAATGGTAATTGTACTAGGATCAGGAATTGAAATATTCCCTAATTGATTTAATGGTGTCTTTGATCCATAAGCCTCAACAAAAATATTATCAAGCATTGTTGGATTAGCTCTAGAGGTTCTGAGCGAATTTAGTTCTTTCTCAAAATGAGAAACAGCAGACTTCATCTTAATTTTAATTTCTTCCATAAAATTTAACTAATTTTACTATATGCTCCTTTTTGATATAAAACATCTATTAAAGAATTATTTTTAAATATATTTGTTATAAAAATTGGAATATTTGTATCTTTTGCTAAACTAATTGCAGTTAAATCCATAACCTTTAAATTTTTATTAATAACTTCGCTATATGAGATTTTTTTTATTAGTTTTGCTTTTGAATTCTTTTTTGGATCACTATCATATATGCCATCAACCATTGTTGCCTTGATTATTAAATCACAATCTAATTCTGAGGCTCTTAATGAGGCAGCGGTATCTGTTGAAAAAAAAGGGTTACCCGTACCAGCTGCAAAAATTACAATTCTATTTTTTTCCAAATGTCTAATAGCTCTTCTTCTTATATAAGACTCTGCAATCTGAGACATTGAAATTGCAGACTGTACTCTAGTTGGAACTTCAATTTTTTCTAGGCTACTCTGAAGAGATAGAGCATTCATTACTGTTGCCAACATTCCCATATAGTCTGAAGTGGATCTATCTATACCCTCTGAAGCACCTTTTATTCCTCTAAAAATATTACCACCTCCAATGATAAGGCAAATTTGATATTTTTTTTTATAAACTTTTTTTATTTCATTTGAAATTTTATTTATTGTTGAAACATCAATACCATAGTTTAATTTTCCCATGAGAGACTCACCAGAAATTTTTAGTAATATTCTCTTTGCCATTTTATAAACTAATTAATTTAAATATGGATAATTTAAAATCATAAGCTGAATGTTCATTTATAATTGATTTAACTGTTTTATCTTGGTCTAAAATATAATTTTGATTATATAGTGTAACTTCAGAGTAAAATTTGTTCATTTTTCCCTCTAAGATTTTTTCAGCTATATGTGATGGTTTCCCAGAATTAAGGATTAACTCTCTTTGTATATTTTTTTCATTATTAATAATTTTTTCATCTAAATCATTTTTATCAAATGAGTCAGGCTTCATAGCTGCAATATGCATGCAAATATTTTTGGACAAAGTTTTAATTTTTTCATCAATAGTGTTCGAATCATACATAATAAATGAAATAATTTTTCCAATATTACTCTTATAACTATTATGAATATAAAAAGAAAATTTATTATTGTTATTTTTAAAAACTACCAAATCATTTAGAATCAAATTTTCACCAATTTTTGCAATCATGCTATTAAAATAATCTGAAACAAGACCATTATTATATTTAATTTTTAAAAAACTATCTTTTTGCAAATTTAAATCATTATTTTCAATTGCTATTTTTCCTAATTCATCAAGAAAATTAAGAAAGGTTTCACTTTTTGCAGCAAAATCTGTTTCACTATTTACTTTTATAATTATTACTAAGTTATCACTTGAATAAATTCCAACAGCTCCCTCATTTGCTTCTCTTGAAGTTTTTTTTGATGCCTTTGCCAATCCTTTCTTTCGTAGATATTCAGTCGCTTTTTCTAAATCATTTTTACTTTCTGAAATAGCAACTTTACAATCTAAAAAGCCTGCTCCTGTTTTATCTCTTAATTCTTTAATTAGCTTTGTAATTTCTGACATATAAAACTCCTTAATAATATTTATTATGTTTTATCTTTTTCAATTTCAGATTTATCCTGAAAATTAGTGGCATCCTCAATTGTATCAGCAAAATATTTTTTATATAAATTAATAGATCTTAACGCATCATCATTACCAGGAATAACATAATCTATTAGTTCTGGGTCTGCATTTGTATCAACAATACCTACAACTGGTATATTTAGTTTTTTTGCTTCAAGAACAGCAATTTTATCTTTTAATACATCGAAAATAACAAGTAAGTCTGGCTTACCATTTAATTTTCTGATACCTCCAATGTTTAACTCTAATTTGTCTCTTTCTCTCGATATATCTAATAACTCTTTTTTTGATAGATTTTTTGACTCATTTTTATCATTTATAAAAAATTCAATTTCTTCAAGTCTTTTAATTGAGTTGGAAATTGTTTTCCAATTTGTCAATGTGCCTCCCAACCATCTTTTATTTACATAAAAGTTATTATTCAAATTTGCCAATTCTTTAACTGTTTCATTGCATTGTTTTTTTGTTCCAACAAAAAGTATTTTACCTGATTTGCTTATAGTTTCGTGAATTTTAAGTAATGCTGTATTAAGTAGTTCAACGGTTATTCTTAAATCAAATATGTGAATATTATTTCTAACACCATAAATATATTGTTCCATTTTTGGGTTCCATCTTCTTACATTATGGCCAAAATGAACACCTGCCTCTAATAATTCTTCTATTTTAATCTCTGGTAAGTTCATATAATCCTCCGGTTTTACCTCCACAGAAACAAAAACACCGGTTCTTTCTGTGTGCTAGTTTAAAAACATTGCTATTATTATAATTTTTTAGAATTTCAAGAGATTTCTATTGAATAATCAAGTATCTTTGATCTTTTTAACTCATCAAGTGCCTTATAGGATTTTATAGAGTATTTATTAAAGTCAAAATTAATAAGCTTATTATCAAGATTAATGAATAGATCTACACTGCTATTATCAACTATTTTTCTCTCAAAAATCTTATCTTTATTTTCAATTATATTTTTAATTGACGAAAATATACTAAATTTAAATCTTTGTTCATTAAATACTTTTTCCAATGATGAAATTTTTTTAATTATATATCTTGTGTCAGAATTATTTCTTATAACATCAACATAAAAAATAAGTAAATTGCCCTCTTTTAGAAGAGGTCTATATTTATACAGATTTTCACCAAATATTGTTAATTCATATTGTGTTTCAGTTTCTGAGACAGTTATAAATGCATACTTTCTTCCATCTTTATTTGATCTCTCTTTTATATCGAGTACAGCTCCACATACTTTCATTGAATTTATATCAATTTGATTAATAGTGTCATTAAAATCATTAATTTTTTGTGTTTCAAAAAATAATTTTGGAAAGTAATTTAGAGGATGATCCGAAAAATAGAAGCCAATTACCTCTAATTCATTTGTTAATGTCTGTAAGTCATTCCACTTTTTATATTTCTGATAAAAAAGATTTTTATCTTCAAAAGTTACCTCCCTTTCTTCAAAAAGCATATGTTGATTCTGGATTTTTTCACTTCCATATAATTCAACAAATTTTGTAACATTTTGATACAATTTAGACCTATTAGTTTCAATACTGTCAAAAGCACCTGCTTGTATTAATTTTTCTAATTGTCTTTTATTTATAACATCATGTTTAACACGATTCATAAAATCTATAATATTTTTAAACTTTCCATTTTTCTCTCTTTCCTCAATCATACTTGAAATAGATTTTATGCCCACTCCTTTAATAGCTCCTAATCCAAATCTTATAGATTTATTATTATTTATTTTTTCAATAGAAAATAAAGAGTTAGAAAAATTAATATCTGGTTTTAAAAAATTAATATTTAATCTTTCAATTTCTTTTTTTAATAAAATAATTTTATCAGTTCTATCAATAGAATAATTTAATGTTGCTGTTATAAATTCATGTGGAAAATTCGCTTTTAAATATGCTGTTTGATACGATATTAATGCATAAGCAGCAGCATGACTCTTATTAAAACCATATCCTGCAAATTTATCAACTAAATCAAAAATTTTTGATGCCTCTTTTTTATCTATATTATTTTGAATAGCCCCTTCAATAAATCTTGATTTTTGCATATCCATTTCTTTTTGAATTTTTTTTCCCATTGCTCTTCTTAATAAATCAGCTTCACCTAATGAATAATTTGATAAAACTTGAGCAATCTGCATAACTTGCTCTTGATAAACAATTATGCCGTATGTTTCCTTTAGTACGTTTTCTAACATTTTATGAATGTAATTTATTTCTTCACGACCATGCTTTCTATTACAAAAAGATGGAATATTGTCCATAGGCCCAGGTCTGAACAATGCAACAACTGCAATAATTTCCTCAAATCTATCTGGCTGTAATTGCCTCAACACACTGCCCATGCCATTACTTTCTAATTGAAATATTCCTACGGTATCTCCCTTACTTAATTGATCATAAGTTTTTTTATTGTCTAGAGGTATATTCTTTATTAAAAATTTATTATTTTCAGTTTTGATAAGCTTAACACTGTCGTCAATAATTGATAATGTTGTTAATCCTAAAAAATCAAATTTTATCAAACCTGCTTTTTCTACATATTTCATAGAAAATTGAGTTGCATTTGTGTTTGTATTTTGATCCTTGTATAGTGGAACAACTTTAGAAATTTTTTCATGTCCTATAACAACACCAGCAGCATGAGTTGAAGCATGTCTATGTGTCCCTTCAATCTTTAGACTTACATCAATTACATTTGAAATTCTTTCATCATTATTAATTCTTTCCTGAAGGCCTCTCTCTGATTTTATTGACTCACTTAATGTTAATGGATTAGAGGGATTAAAAGGAATTAATTTAGCAAATGAGTCTACTTCTCCATAAGGGACTTCTAAAACTCTGCCAATGTCCCGAACAGCAGCTCTAGACGCCAAAGTACCAAATGTGATTATATGAGCGACACATTCATTT
>CABYIF010000039.1 GCA_902518985.1 uncultured Alphaproteobacteria bacterium
TTAATTTCATATTGCATTTGCTCTCTCAAATTTTTATCAAGTGCTCCAAGAGGCTCATCCATCAATACGAGTCTAGGTTCAAAAACAAGAGCTCTTGCTAAAGCAACTCTTTGTTGCTGACCTCCAGATAGTTGTGCAGGAAACCTTGTGCCAAAGCTACCAAGCTCAACCATATCGAGTGCTTTCTGAACTTTTTCTTTAGTATCAGCTTTTGACATTTTCCTAACTTCTAGTGGAAATGATAAGTTCTCCGCCACTGTCATGTGCGGGAATAAGGCATAGTTTTGGAAAACCATTCCAATTTCTCTCTCATAAGGCGGTATCTTGCTTATAGGTTTAGTATCTAGAAAAATTTCTCCGTTTGTTGGAGTTTCAAAACCGGCTAACATCATTAAGGTTGTAGTTTTTCCAGAACCTGATGGTCCTAGCATGGTTACAAATTCTCCCTTAGCAATGTCTAAGTTTAAATTTTTTACAACTAAAACTTCTCCATCATAGCTTTTGTCGATTTTCTCAAATTTTACGAAACTTTTAGATGAATCATTCATATAATTTATTTTGTAATGATGCTTGAATAACCGCCAGAAAACAAATAGTCAAAAGTTAATTTAAAAAATGTTCATATTTGGAGTTATTTTTGCATTAGTAGCTGGGATTTTATTTGGTTTAATAGGCCCTACTACCAAAATTGCTTACAATGCAGGTGCATCTGTTGGATTAGCAATTTTTTTGAGATATGCGGTCGCCTCTATTATTATACTACCATTTGTTCCATATCAAAAAAATCTTATAAGTAATTATAAGAAAAATTTCAGATACTTTTTGTCTATTGCAGTTGGTTCAATATTTTTAACTCTTGGATTATTAACTTCAGTTATTTTTATTGAAGTAAGTTTAACCATTCTCATTTTTTGTCTTTATCCAATATATGTGCTTCTTTACTCCATAATTATTGATAAAGAAAAAATTTTATTAACCGTAAAAATTCTTTTTTTTATAACTTTTTTAGGAATTGTTATGGTCCTTGGGCCATCATTTAAAGTAATAAATATAGTAGGTATTCTTTTAGCGATTGTTGCGTCTCTTGGTGCCACAAGCATGATTATAATTAATCAAAACATGTCTTTAAAAAACATTTCACCAATACCTATCAATATTTTTATAAATATTTTTAATACTATTTTCTTTTTTATAATATTAAAAATTTTTTTTTCATTAAGCTTTAGTTTTTCTATAAATATTTATCTTTTAATTTTAATTCCTTCAATTTGTTATAGTTTTGCACTTTTATCACAATTAATTGCAATTCCTAAAATAGGTCAATCTTACACTGCTTTATTTCTTTATTTAGAACCAGTTGTAGGCGTACTTGGTGCAGTTTTTTTATTAAAAGAAAATTTAGAAACTTATCAAATTACTGGGGCTTGTATAGTGATCGTAAGTTTATTATTAGCCTCTTATATTAGTAGTAAAAATTAGAATTGATTTTTCATAAAATTAAACCAATTTTCACCAACAATTTTAGTTGCTACTTTTTCTGAAATATTATTTTGACACATTGTTGTAAACAAATTTTTTAAATCACTTGGTTGCTTATACCAGATTGGTAATTTAGGCCATTTAGGATTCTTATCTTTAGACTCACCGTAATCAATTTTTTTGGTCCATTTTCCATTTCTCATCCACATAACTACATCATCTGGCCAATTTAAACAAAGATCAGATCCTATTCCAATATTATCTTCACCAATTAAATTTATTAATTCTTTAATCATTGAACAAAATTCTTCTGCTGTACATTCACCTAAATTTTTAAGATGGTATGGATATAAGCTTAAGCCAATAAAACCATTTTTGTTTGCTAGTTGCTTTAATACATCATTATCGATATTTCTAATTGATTTGTGAAAGAATGTTGGATTTGCATGAGATATTGCTACTGGTTTATTTGAAAATTCAATAGCCTCAATACATGTTTGCTTTCCTGCATGACTAAGATCAACAATCATACCAAGACGATTCATCTCTTCAATAACCGCTTTTCCAAATCTTGAAACACCTGAGTCTTTAGGCTCAAAACATCCGCCTGCAAGTGGGGTTTGATTATTGTAAGTCAATTGCATAAATCTCAAACCCTTTTCAAAAAATTTTTCAACAAGAAAAATATCGTTTGCAATTGGAGCAGAGTTTTGAAAACCAAAAATTATAGCAACTTTTTTATCTTGTTTAGCTTTTAAAATATCTTTTGATGTCTTTGCATGAACAATAATGTCATGATGCTCATTAAAAAGATTATTCCAAAAACGAATTTTTTCGAATGACTCTTCAGTGTTTTCCCAATACACTAATGTCGCATGAATTGCAGTTAATCCAGCTTGGTGGGCATTTTCAAACAATTCCCTAGTCCAATTACAATACTCCAAGCCGTCGATTAGTATAATATCTTCACTTATTTTTGACATAGATTAATACTTCTATTAATGAAAAAATTAAAATTAACTATAGATATTTAATAAATGTTACAAAAAGTTAGAGAAAATGACAACTATATGAAATTAGCAAAAATGGGATCCCGATATCCCTCAAGGCTTAGTTTTTCCAGAAGCATGTTAAGAAGATTAGTTAATGATAATTGGAAGATAAATAAATCTAAATTTGACTTAGATAAAGATGGATACGGTACAGTTGTTTATGAAATTATTATTAATGAAGAAACTTATTCACTCGTATGCTTTTCTGCTTTTTTAGATAATAAGGATAGAAGTGACCGCGTAATTGCTAGTAAGTGGGATACGGCCTATACATTGCATGTAGGGAAATTATCAGATGAAGATCTTAAAAGATTAAAAAAAACAATTCCTCTTCAAGAGTCAGGAAGGAATTCTCCTAACGAGTTAATTCTTAGTAGGGCAAATAAAAGTGTTAGATTGTTTCAATATGTTGTTGATTGTCTTTCAAGTGGGAAGCAGCCCGATATTAATGAGATTAATAAAGTTGGCTATTTATTAAGAACAACTGCAGTTTACGGTAGTGGTAAATTTGGTTTATCAGACTTTACTAACACAAAAACTACAACTGTGTTCAATCAACCTTTTAGAGCAGAAATGTTGTCAGTTTATTTAATTAGAGAATTCAGTGTGGAATTAGTTGAACATGTTGCAAAAAAAGCAAATCCAGAAAAGGCAGTTAAACTTGAAAGGAAGATCAAGCAGCATTTAGGAATTGGTAATTCAACAGGCCTGGGAATGGCGCCGTTTATAATTAAACATCCTAAATTAATTAATAAGTGGATGAGTCAGTATACAAAAACTTTAGAAGAAATTATTTCAATTGATTTAGAGAATATTCTTTTTGATAAATATGAGAAGCTATTAAATAAAGCTTTAAACTATCTTGAAGAAGTAAACACAAGTGATGAATACCAAATTAATAAAAACAAATTAACAATTGAAGATTTGAAAAAGTATATTCGTTATATCAAAAATATAAATCTATCTCAAAATTTCAAATGGTTAGATATTTTAGACTATTGTGATTCAAATTTTAACAATGATACACAAGAAATTGCTAGAGTACAATTAATTGAATTGTTTCCGCAAATTTCAGAAGAATTAGCAGAAGATATGGCTGATGAAGAAATAATGGATATAGATGGTAACCGATCTATCGGTGATTTAAAAAAAATAATAAATGATAGATACTCTTGGGCAAAAAATATTGATTTTAATAATAGAGATAGCAACTATTTATTCTGGTATGTATCAGCAGCAAAACTGGAACCCAGACTAGGTGAGAGATATAACGAAAAAGGCAGTGAATTAGAACAAAATTTAGGTATCGCTAAAATGGTTAATGATTTATTTAAACAAATTAAAGATTTAGATGAAAATCAATTAATCTGTGAATTTTTACTAGTAAATCCTAAATTCAGAGGTATTGTTAAAAGAATTCAATCTTTGAAAAATTGCCCATACTCAGAAGTTGAGGATAATGTACTCGATAAAAAAACAATACCGATTGATATGTTAAGATTCAAACTATCATTTTTTGGTGCAAATCGTTATGATCCTAAGTCAGATAGATGGTTAAGAGTGAGCTTTTTTTCTGGAGCACCTTATTTGTCAGATCTTAACAAAAAAAATGTAGACGAATGGGGTTTTGCTACAATGAATTCATATTAAAATTTGTGAGTTATTCTTACTACGAAGTTTATACTAATACTCAGCGAGCTTTTTCAGGGTTAGGCTTTCCTTATGGTTCTGATGAAGATGCTGCATTTATTATAACATGGCTTGAGGTGTGTGGACTACATGGTGTAAATCTATTTAATTTAAAAGTTGAAGAATTAGATAATAACTTTAATGCAAATATTGACTCATCAAAAATAAATAATAATTTTGATTGTAATAATAAGTTTTTACTAGCTATAGGTCCTGGCCTAATTGATTATTTGATATCAAAACTAAATAGTAAAAATAGTTTAGGTCTAACTTTAAAAAATTGTCTTGATCCAATTTTTTTAATTCCATTGCTTTATAAATATTCAAAAAAAAATATTTATTCTCAAATAATTTTTGAAAAAAAAATAGTCACACAAATTACAGGTAAAAATATTTCAATTATAAAAGAACTTATTTACACAAATATTAAAAAAGATTATGATTTAGTTATAACAAAAAAAAGTCTTAATGAGCATCCACTAGATATTAATATTGATGTTTCAAAAATAAATAAGTCTTTAGCCGCTGGCTTAAACCCTGATAAAATATCTTGGAATAAAATTTCTAATATCGCATTTAGAACATTTGTTCCTGAATCAGAAGAATCAAGAGTAAAAGGTGCTGGAGGTGGGGATGCTAATGATTAAAAATGTAATAAAAATATTTTAATATTAACATTTTCAATTATAATATATTTATGATTGAGATTACTGAATTTACAGTTAAGTATCTAGACTATGACCTAGTATGTTATGATACCAAAATAGGTGAAAAAACAATCTTTCTTTTAAATGGTGGTCCGGGTCTACCATGTAACTATTTGAGAGAGCCTCATATTCAACATTTAGCTAATGAAGGTTATCGAATTGTTACTTATGACCAATTAGGTTGTGGTAAATCCTCTAAACCAAAAGATTTTTCTTTATGGGCAATAGAAAGATATGTTGAAGAATTAGAATTTATAAGAAATGAATTAAATCTTGGAAAATTTAATTTAATTGGTCATTCATGGGGCGGATGGCTTGGCATAGAATATTCAATAAAATATCAG
>CABYIF010000040.1 GCA_902518985.1 uncultured Alphaproteobacteria bacterium
AATAGCTAAATCATTTATTGTAGGTGCATAAATTGAGTCACCATAATCTAAAAGACCATTTATTTTATTATTTTTTACAACAAGATTATAATTATTAGGATCTGAATGAGTAATAGAATATCTTAAATTTTTTAGATTATTTTTAACTAATTTTTTGTATTCTAAGAAACAATTAACTAAAATTAATTTTTTGTTACCAGTAAAATTATTTATTTCTTTATAAATCCAATCTATATTAGAGGGATCCCAAATAAATTTTCTATAAGCATCTTTGTCAAAAAAGGATTTTAATTGAACTGAAGTCATACCAATTAAGCTGCCTAATGATTTTTCAATCTTAGAATTAGTTTTTATATCACCGTACATTTTACCATCTATGTAAGACAAAATTCGAACAAAACACTCTCTATTTTTTGTGTCTAAATATTTTACTATTTTTTTATGAAAAATTGTTGGGATATATACTTTAAGTTCCTTAGTAATACTTAAATGTTTAATTAGTCTATCTTGATATTGAAGAATATTTAAATTTTCAGAAGGATTTGAGATTTTGAGTACATATTTTTTTTTATTCTGTATAGATATTGTAAAATTTATATCTCTCTCACTATTTAATTTGCTCAGGGTAAAGGATTTATTTCGTAAAAATGAATAATTTGTTTTTAGCCATTTAATTAAATGTTTTTTTTCAATTATAGGTGGCTCAACATCAAAAACTGACATAAAAGGTGTATAATTCATAATGACAAAATCTAAAAACATTTTTGTTTGTATTGGGGCAATTCATCACGATTATTTATTAAATTTAAAAAATAGCATCATAAATAACCGCACAAATCCAATAACTCATAATTACAGAATTGGAGGTGTTGCATACAATGTTGCAGAATTAATATCAATTTTTGATAATATTCAATTTTATAGTCTTTCAATTAATAAAGAATTAAAAAATAAAATTTCAAAAAATATATCAGTAAAAAAAATTAATAATGAAAATTCAGAAAGATACTATGTAGCATTATCTGATAAAAATAATAAATTTATATTAGGACTTGCAAATACAGATGTGTATGAAAATACAAAATTTTATAAAATTCCAAATATAGTTAATAAATATATTGTGTTTGATCTAAATTTTTCAAAGGATTTTATCGAAAATGCAATTAATAAACTTTATAATAGAAACAAAATTATTGTGTGCGCAACATCAGTTTACAAAATTATAAAAATAAAAAAAATAATTAGTAAAATTGATATAATTTTTCTTAATAAAGCTGAATTAATAAAATTAACAAATATTGATAGTATAGAACGAGGAGTAAAAAAGATTTTAAGGATTAATAATAAAATTAAAATTGTAGCTACAAACTCTAAAAATAACGTAATTTATGGAGACAATAAATCAATTATAAAATTAAAGCCTCCTAAAATTAAAGTTAAAAATGAAAATGGTGCAGGTGATGCTTTAGCTGGTATGATGTTATACTTGTTAGTAAAAGGATATAATAAAGAACAAATTTTAAAATATTCAGTAGCATGTGGATCTTATTATGCTAATGGGAATAAATTAAGTTCAAAAAAAGATTTATTAAAAATAAAAAATATTTCTAGACGTGTGAAATTAAAGTAAGATGGATAATTTGTTTGAAATTAGTAATGATGTTCAAAAGGCAATAGAATTAAAAAAACCTATAGTTGCATTAGAAAGTACTCTAATTAGTCATGGCTTACCTTATCCAGATAATATTAAAGTGGCTAAAGAGTCTATAAGTGCTGTAGAAGATAATGGTTCAGTTGCTGCAACAATTGGAATAATAAACGGTAAAGTTAAAATTGGATTAAATGAAGATGACATAAACATTCTTGCAAAAGATAATAATGTCCAAAAAGTATCAAATCATAATATAAATTTATCAATATTTAAAAAAGAAAATGCTGCAACAACTGTAGCGAGCACAATATCTATAGCATCAATATTTGGAATAAAATTTTTTGCCACAGGCGGAATTGGAGGTGTGCACTTAAATGCAGAAAATACATATGATGTATCTGCAGATTTATATTCTTTGTCAGAACATTCTAATTATGTAATTTGTAGTGGAGCTAAATCAATCTTAGATTTAAATAAAACTTATGAACTTTTAGAAACATTGGGAATAACTAGAATTGGTTATAAAACTGATTATATGCCAGGCTTTTGGTACTCTGAAACTAAACATCAAGTGGATAATAATTTTGAAAAAGTATCTGATATAAGTAATTTTTTAAAATTAAATTCAAAACTGAAACATAATAAATCAATACTCATATTTAATAAGGTTCCTGAAATAAATGCTATTAGTAAGGAACAAATAAATGCATGGATAAGTAGTGCTTTAGTAAAAGCTGAAAAAAATAAAATTAGTGGTAAGGCACTCACGCCATTTCTAATAAATGAAATAAATAATTTTTCTAATAATAAAACTTTAAAAGCGAATGTTTCTTTAATTATAAATAATGCTGATTTAGCTGGAAAAATTGCTAAAAATTTTTATTCTTAAGGTAGACAAGACAACTTATTTTTAAGTAATTCAAAAAATTTTTTGTCATCAGCATGATTCATCACCATGCAGTTTGGTTTTCTTTTTGTAACGCCAAGCCAATCAACAATGGTTTCTCCGCGTGTCAATTTAGAGTTTTCTTCAACAATAACATTAACTAACTTACCTTTAAAAATATTTGGTTCTAATAAATAGGCAATTACGCATGGATCATGAAGAGGAGTATCCTCAGTGTCGTATAATTTTTTGTGAAATATTGTATAAAATTCCATAAGTTCACCAAAAAATTTAGAACTTTTATTATTATTTTCATTAATAGAATTAATAATTATTTTATTTACGTTAACCATATGAGTAACATCTAAACCCATCATTGTTAATGGAATACCCGAATCAAGTACAATATTTGCAGCGTGTGGATCTACATAAATATTAAATTCTGCAGAAGGAGTGGTATTTCCTAAACACATTGCTGCTCCACCCATAAAAACTATTTCTTTTATTTTATTCTTTATCGAAGGATCTTTTTTAAGACTTAATGCAATATTAGTAAGTGGTCCTGTAGGACATAAATATATTTGATCAGAAGTTGATTTACATGTCTCAATTATAAAATCTATTGCATTCTGCTTTTGTACATTATAATTTTGATTAACTATTATAGGGTCTCCTTTTTTGTCTAATCCTGTTTTTCCATGAACATATTCAGCTGTGAATAAATCATAATGTATTGGCTTATTTGCTCCAGAATAAATTTTCAAATCAGTTCTTTCGATTAATGTACAAACTTTTAATGCATTGTTTACTGTATTATTTAATCCTGAATTTCCTCCTACACACGTTATGCCAAGTATCTCGATCTCTGAAGAAGCTGCTGCAAGCATTATTGCTACAGCATCATCATGACCTGGATCACAATCTAAAATAATTTTTTTAGTCATTCATGAAACTTTTTAGAGGAAGGTTAGGTCTTTGTAGCCAATTCCAATCTGGATAATCATTATCTTGATCAATTACATGAATTGTATAAGCATGTCTTGAATTTGGACTTGTGTTTTCACAAGAATAATGAGGAAGCCTTCCATGTAATAACACTAAAGATCCCTTTTTTACCTCAACGAATGTATCGGTTTCTGGAAATTCTTCATCATTAATATCTAGCATTGTCATTTTACCATCAACTTTTTTAAATAATTTTCTTAGAGGACCTTTGTGACCACCACTAGCTACCTGTAAACAACCATTACTTTTATTTGCATCTTCTAAAGCAAACCAAAATCCTACTGTACTTTCAGGTTCAGTATAAAGAAATGTTGAGTCTTGATGACAAACGACCTCCCCTCCTATTTTTGGTTGTTTAAAAATATACATAGACTGCAGTAATTTTGGTTTTTGAAAGCCAATTTTTAGAGCTATATCTTGAAGCTCTTTCTTATGAGAGAATTCGTAAAAAACTTGATCTAAATCATGTAAGGCATGACCAATTTTGTTAACTATAAAATGTTTATTTTTATCGATATTATTCTTTTCTAAATCTGCTTTTTCTTCAAAAAAGAATCTAATTTTATCACCTGAGTCTAGAAAATATTTATCATCATTATGGGCTTGATTAACTGTATCAAATATGGAATTTTTATTATTTAAGTTATTATTATCAATCAAGAAACTTGATCTCTCAATTATTTTATCGCATTCTTCAGCACTATTAAAATCCTCAATAACCAGATATCCATTTTCATTCCAAAAATTAATCATTTTTTCATTAATTGGTAAGTCAGTTTTCTTAAAATAATTCATTATATTCCTATTATTTTAGTTAAAAAGGGTAGTCCAACTTTAATCAGACTCAAAAGCTGTGGTATTAAAAATTTACCAGTAGTGGCAAGAAAAAATAACAAACCCGATATTACAACTATTAAAATCAAGTTTCTATACAATTTAGAGGTGCCTAATGATCGGGATTGGGCTCTAGATCTTAAAATAAATAAAATCATTATAATTACAGCTAAAACAATTAACAATCGGATCATATCTTTTTCTATATTTAGATAATAAAATTTGCAATCTTAAATATTTATAAATAAATGTTTAATCTTAATTAATATGATTAGATTAAGCTTATTAGTATTATCAATATTTTCATTAATTTATGGAGTGTATTTTCTTTTCTTTCCTTTCAATTTTGTAAGTATTACAGCTGCTGAAGATATAAATATTGCCTGGTTAAGAAATATAGGCGCTACTATTACTGGATTATTATTTATAGGGTTATTTTATATCTATATTAATCCTGAAAAATCTATAAAATTATTAATAATAATAACCATTACTTCAATTATTCAGACCTCTACTTTAATTTACTCTAGGATATTTAATGAATTTTCGGCAAAAAAACTTTTGTTAATTGATTTAACTATATATAGTGCTCTAATTGTTACAGTTTATTTAATTTTTATTACTATTAAATACAAAAATATTTTCAGTTAGTTTTTGTAGATTTAATTTTATAAAAAATTCTTAAAATTAAAATTAATACTAAAATTAATAATAAAATTAAAATTTCAATTGAGAAAATACTTTTAATAGAAAAGGATTTAATTTCTAATAAATTGGATATTTTATCTCCAAAGTATGAAAAAAATAAAAAATAAGGGGTAAAACCAATTACTGATGATACAATAAATTTAAATTTTGAAATTTCCAAAGTTGATATAAATAAATT
>CABYIF010000041.1 GCA_902518985.1 uncultured Alphaproteobacteria bacterium
TCATGAGGGGCATCCATATGAGCGACTTTTTTTCAATGTTGCAAGAAAATTAAATATTAAATCAATTGGATTTACAACTGGTATATTTTTACCTTTTCAATATGGCAATAATAGAGATTTAAAAAAGGAATTTAATCCAGATTATATTAGTTATCAAAGTAATCTTATAAAATTAATTTCTAATAAAAAAATAGAAACAAAAAAAATAGTAATAGGTAATAATAAAATTTTTGATGAAGACACAATTCAAATAAAAAATTACAATAAATTAAATATTTTAGTTTTGCCGGAGGGTTTATATGAAGAAGAAAAATTTTTTTTTCTTAATATTGTAAATTTTGCTTTAATAAATAAAAATATTAATTACTTTGTTAGATTGCATCCAATTTCAGACTTTAGATCAATTCTGAAAAAAATGGGCATAAATGAGCTTCCAAATAATATTATTTTATCTAAGAAAGATTTTTTTGAAGATATTAAAAGATGTAACTATGCCTTATACAGAGGGACTACGGCTATTATTTTTGCTGTAAAATATGGCTTAATTCCACTTTATTTATCAAAAGAAAATGAAATATCAATAAATCCATTATTTAAGTTAAAAGATAACATTCACTATATAAATAAGTATGAAAATATTAAAAATATATATGATAATCATAATTTTTATGAAAACTACAAACTAAAGCATAAAGAAATTATGGATTATTGTAAAAATTATTTTGAAAATTTTAATGTTGATATTGTTAAAGAAATTATAAAATGAATAAATTAGATAACATATCAATCGTAATTACAACTTTAGGAGGTAAAGACTTAAATTTATCACTATCTGCAATTTTTAATGATCTAGATATTAAATCTGATTTTGAAATTTTAATAATAATTCCTTCTCAATGTCAGTTGCCAAACAATATAATAGAAAATAAAAATATTAAAATTATATCAACATATTTTCCAGGGCAGGTTAATCAGAGAGTCATTGGATTTAAAAATGCTTCTAAAGATTATGTATTGCAAATAGATGATGATGTTGAAATTTCATCTGGCAACATATTGTCTCTTAAGAACAAATTAAAAACTTTGGATGATAATTCTGCGATATCTCCAATTTTTTTTGACAGAAGTAATAAAAAAAATTGTATTTATAATCTTTATAACAGTAATTTTTTGTTAACATTTAAAAATATTCTAACTTTTATAATTTGTAAATCAAAATGGGGTATAGAAAGATCAGGTACACTTACGATTTTAGGAACAAACTATGGAGTAGATTATAAAAGTTTTAAAAGTAATGAAATTGCAGAAGTAGATTGGTTACCTGGCGGCTGTGTTATGCATTTAAATAAAAATTTACATAAATATGATTACTATCCGTTTAAAGGTAAAGCATATTGTGAAGACTTAATCCATTCTTTAATTTTAAAGAAAAAAAATATTAATTTGTTCGTCTTTAAACATTCAAAATGTTATACTGATCCACCATTATTTCCTCAATTAAAAATGGAAAAAATCAAATTTTTAAGAGCTTACAATTTTTATTATTTAAAATCAAAAAAAATAAATTTAAGATATTTAATTTGGAACGTAATTAATCTAATACGAGTTGTATTTTGAAAATATTTATAAAAAAAAATAATAGATCTTATTCGCCAGAGATATATGCCTATAAAGATTATCTTGAAAAATTTAATTATAATGTAGAAATATCTGATAATTATGAACACTCTAATAATTATGATGCAATTATGCTTCTAATGGGTTTTTTTCCTTATTACAAAATAGCAAAGTACAAAAATTTAAAAATAATTCATGAATATTCAAGCTTATCTCTCTATCCTTTTTCAAAAACTAAAAATTTATTTAAATATTTTTTTAATTCAACTCCGAATGCAAGAATATTTAACTCTGAGATAATTAAAAAAGACTTATTTTTTGATAATAAAATACCTTACGTATTTAGAGATACTGGAATTGATGAAATTTTTTTTGAAAATTTTAAAATTAGAAAAGATTTTGATTTTGTTTATTCTGGATCCACAAATTCCGTAAGAAAAGGTCTATTAAATTGTATGGAAAATATTTTAAAACTAGGATTTTCTATCCTAGTTGTTGGAAAAGTCTCTGATGATGTTTATAAATATTTTAAAAAATATAATAAAATTGAGTTTGCAGGATTTCAATCTAGAAAATATTTGCCAGAAATATATCAAAGAGCAGAGTACGGATTAAATTATACACCTAATTTATATCCACTAAACTTACAAAATAGTACAAAAACAAAAGAATATTGTGCTTCTGGATTAAAAATCGTATCGAATAAATATAATTGGGTTTATAACTTTCAAAATTATAATAATGGTAAATTTTTTTGGTATGATGAACTTATAAACCAAGAACAACTTATAAACTTTAATTTTAAAACTCCAAATGTAAAAAACTATTCATGGAATTATATTTTTAATGATATTAAATTTGAAAAATTTATTGATAAAATATTTATATAAATATGTGTGGCTTTCTAGGTTTTATTAATTTTAATGAAATTAATAAAGATAATTTAATTGAATTATCAAATCATTTACATCATAGAGGTCCTGACAGTGACTCTTATTATATAAATCAAGATAAAAAGATTTATCTATGTCATAAAAGATTATCAATAATAGATGTTTCTTCCAATGCATCTCAACCAATGTTTAGTCAGTCAAAAAGATTTATAATTATGTTTAATGGAGAAATTTATAATTTTAAATATTTAAAAAATAAATATTTGTCTAATTATAAATTTCAAAGTTCATCCGATACTGAAGTAATATTAGGTTTAGTTGAGCTATTTGGATTTAATAAGACAATCGAAAAATTAGAAGGCATGTTCGCTATTGCTTTATTCGATATCAAAGAAAATAAGTTTTTTCTTACCAGAGATAGATTTGGTGAAAAGCCTTTATATTATTACAATAGTGATAATTCTAACAAATTATTTTTTACGTCAGATTTATTATTTCTTAAAAAGTCTAATTTATTTAATAATAAGATTAATTTAAATGCATTAGGTTTATATTTTCAATATAATTATATTCCTTCTCCATATTCAATATATCAAAATATATATAAGGTAAAACCAGGTGAAATTATTGAGTACAATATATTAAATTATAAAATTAAAAAAAATATCTACTTTGACTCTAAAACTTTATTCAATAAAAATAAAACAAATTTGAATTTTGATGAAAGTTCGTCTAAACTTGATAATTTACTATCAAATAAAATTAATGACCAATTAACTTCTGATGTTCCTATTGGGACTTTCTTATCTGGAGGTATCGACTCTACCTTGATAACTACAATTATTTCAAAAAAGTTTATTAAAAAAATTGATACATTTACTATAGGTTTTGATAATAATGACTTTGATGAAACTCTAAAAGCAAAAAAAATTGCAGATTATCTTGGAGTTAATCATCATGTAGAATATTTAAATAATAAAAATATTATAGATATAATTGATAAAATACCCCATTATTTTTCTGAACCTTTTGCTGATAGCAGTCAAATACCAACATTGTTTTTATCTGAAATAACAAGAAAAAAAGTAAAAGTAGCCCTATCGGGTGATGGTGGAGATGAACTATTTGGAGGATATAATAGATATCTATTTGCAATATCCTATCTTAATAAAATTAAAAAAATACCTTATTTATTAAGAAGCGCAACTTCAAATTCCTTATATTATTTAAATAAGTTCTATGTATTAAAATTTATTTTAAATTTGTCTAATACTAGAAATAAGTATGCATATTTTAATAATAAAATTGAAAAAACAATTAAAGTACTAAATTTTAAAAATAATTTTGATTATTATAATATTTTAACAACTAATAACATAAACAAAAATCTACTTAAGTTTAAACATATTTTTAATCACAATCCGGCACTAGATACTTTAGATTTTGATGAAAATTTGTATGAAAAACTCACTAATGGAGATATTTTAACTTATTTACCAGATGATATACTTTGCAAAGTGGACAGATCATCAATGGCAAGTAGCTTAGAGGTGCGAACTCCTTTTCTAAATCATGAAATTGCTAAATTTGCAACTTCATTACCTCATGAATATAAAATAAATAAGAATAACACAAAAATAATATTGAAAGATATTATAAAAAAATATCTACCAGAACATTTAATCAACTTTCCTAAACATGGATTTACTTTTCCTTTAAATATCCTTATTAATACTACCTTAAAAGAATATTTTTACGATAATTTAAATAGCAATTCATTAAGTGATTTTTTTGATAAAAAAGAAATATTAAATTTGCTAAACTCACATAATAACAAATATAATGATAACAGTACTTTATTATGGTCAATATTAATGTTTAAAAAATGGATAGAATATAAATGATTACATATATTTTATTATTCAATTTCCCATTGATTCTATATTATTTTGAACTGAAGAAAAAAATAATTTTTGATGATTTATTAAAATTTTATTTTTTATTTTTATTTTTCTTTATCAGCTTACGCTATGAAGTTGGTGGAGATTTTTATTCTACTTCATTAAGTATGCTGCCTTTGACATCCTTTTATGAGACTTTTTCTACAATCACTATACTAAACTCAATATTATTATACATTGCTAAATTAAGTAGCCTAGATGTTTTTTTTTATAACTCTGTTGCATCTTTTATCTTTTGCTCTATTTTTTATGTATTTATTAAAGAATTTAATAATAGATCATTAATACTTCTAATTTCTTTTCCCATCATAATTTTAATACTTGCTATGGGATTTACAAAACAATCTATTGCTTTTAGCTTTATAATATTAGGAATATTAAATTTTGTTAGAGAAAAATATTTAGTTGCAGTATTTTTGTTTTGTGTTTCAATATTATTTCATATTTCTTCAATAATTATATTTGCTATTTTTCTCTATAAAATTAAATATTTTATTAAAAAAATATATACTTACTTTTTTTTACTATTTATTTTAGCTCTATTATATTTTTATTTTGAAGTAATTCATGAGTATATACTTAATTGGATAATTGAGGATGCTAGACCGAAATCTGGCGGTACAATATTAAGGGTTCTAATTAATTTACCAGTTATTTTT
>CABYIF010000042.1 GCA_902518985.1 uncultured Alphaproteobacteria bacterium
CTCAATATTTTTCTCATTATAATATTTATGTGTTTGATTACTATCTAGACTGGTTAATATAGAAACTCCGAGTATTTTAGTTTTTTTTCTTTCAATTAAACTTGCTTTCATCATTTCATCACCACCAGATATATGAATTGTGGTCAATAATGGTTTTAGTTTTTCAATCGCTTTAATACCATTACAAACTGTATTAGGTATGTCATGTAATTTTAAATCAAAAAAAATTTTAGGACTTATCTTTCTAATTTCTTTATATCCTTTTAATCCATAATTAAGAAAAAATTCGTATCCAATCTTAAATGCATATACTTCTGATTTTAATTTGGTAACAATTTTTTCTATTTTTTTAAGATCATTGCTATCGAGTGCAACAATAACTTTTTTAGGACTCATCTATTTTTTTGGAATTTATTTGATTATGTAAACTTTTACCTATTTTAAAATGTAGTTTAAAAGATTTTTCCTTATAAATTTTTTCATTAGTTTTTGGATTTCTTACATATTTTTCTCTATTAATTTTTTTGCTTATTGTCCCAAATCCTCGTATTTCAATATTGTTGCCATCTTTTAGAGAGTTTGTTATTTTTTTAATAAAAATATCAAATAAGCTTTCTATATCATCAACGCTAAAATTTTTATATTTTGATTGTAATTTTTCTAGTATATCAGATTTAAGCATTAGTTCTATTTTTTTAGAACTGAACCTAATATATCTCCTAGTGAAGCGCCAGAGTCACTTGACCCATACTTAGATAAAGCTTCTTTTTCATCTTGAATTTCAAGTTCTTTAATAGACAGGTTCAAGGTTCTAGCTTTATTGTCTACAGAAACTATGAGAGAGTCTACATTTTCGCCAATAGCAAACCTTTCTGTTTTTTGCTCACTTTTGTCTTTTGATAAATGTATCTTTTTAATATTGCCGTATATTTTATTACTTATATCAAGCTCGACTTTTAGACCTTTTTCTTCAACCTCTACTATTTTACCAGTAACTTTGGATTTTACAGGATGATTAATTAAAAATTCTTGAAGAGGATCATCGTTTAAATGTTTAATGCCTAAACTAATTCTTTCTTTCTCAACGTTAATATCTAAAATTTTTACCTTAACTTTGTCACCTTTTTTATAAGCTTTAAGAATTGCTTCACACTCTTTTTCTTCCCAACTTAAATCTGAAACATGAACCATGCCATCTATTTCGTCTTGAACTTTAACAAATATCCCGAAGTCAACAATATTAACAACCTCTGTATCAAATGAGTCATTAATATTGTAATTATCTTTTAGTTTTGTCCATGGATTTTCCCTCATCTGCTTTAAGCTACAAATTAATCTTTTCTTTTCATCATCAATTTCTAAAACTTTGATTTCAATTTCTTCATTAATACTAACAATTTTTGATGGATGAGAAGGTTTTTTTAGCCAAGTAAGCTCACTTAATGAAATTAGTCCATCAAAGACTTCATTTATAATGATATTTACAAAGCTATCACTAATATTAATAACCTTTGCAGATATTTTATCATTAACTTTAATTTTATCATTAACAGTATCCCATGGATTTTCAGAGAGTTGTTTAATACCAAGACTTAAACGAGACAACTCTTCATCAAATTTTAATACCTTAACTTTTAAACTTTGATTTAATTCAAGTACATCTGCTGGATTATTTATTTTAGTCCATGAAATATCAGTTACATGTACTAAACCATCAAGGCCACCTAAATCGATAAATGCTCCATAATCTGTTAGATTTTTGACTTTACCCTCAATGATAGACCCTTCTTCAATAGAGTCTAAAAGTTCTTTTCTTTGTTCTTTTAGCTCACTCTCTGTGATTGCTTTTCTTGAAACTACTATATTACCCCTGTATTTATCCATTTTTAAAATTAGAAGCTCTAATGGTTTATTAAGAAGTTCTTTGGTGTCTTTTACAATTTGCCTAGTGTCTATTTGGCTGCCAGGTAAAAAAGCTGTAACGCCATCAAGATCAACACTCATACCACCTTTCACTCTATTAAAAGGTACTCCGGTAACTATTTTATTATTAGAAAAACTATCCTGTAACTCATGCCAAGCTTTTTGTTTTACAGCTTTTTCTCTGGAAAGCATTGTTTCACCATTAGGATTGTCAACATTTTCAACATACACCTCTGTTTCATCCCCTATGTTAATTTCTGTTTTTTGACCAGGTCTTGAAAATTCATTCAAGGGAACACGACCTTCACTTTTTAAACCAACATCAATTGTAACTATATCATTTTCAATTGAAATCACCCTGCCAGAAATTATAGTTTTTTCTTTTATGTTTGAATTTTTAAATGAGCTGGAAATAAGTGCATCATACTCTGAGTTAGATAATTTAATATTTTCTTCTTTACCCATTGCTATATTTTTTTAATTAGTTTGTTGATTTGATTAATAGTATTTTCAAAAGATTTATTATTATTAATCATATGTGAACCATAGGGTTTAACAAGCGGTGAATATTTTCTCAATTTATCTTTTTTATCTCGCAATTTAATTTCCTTCAAAATTTCGTGGTATATAGACTTTTCGCCGTTATCAATCAACTGTTTATATCTTCTTTTTGCTCTATTTTTTTCATTTACGTCTATATATAGTTTTAAATCTGCATTTTTAAAAACTACAGATCCAATATCCCTGCCATCAATTACAAAACCATTATTTTTCAAATTTTTTTTTACAAATTCTCTTTGAAAGTTGTTTACATGATTTCTTACAAACTTAAAAACAGCAATTTTTGAAGCTATTTTGCTGATTTGTTCTGATCTAAGTTTTTTGAATTTTCTATAAGAAAGCTTTGTATCGCTAATAATAAATTTATGAATATCTTTGATACTATCAATATTTATGTCTTTTTTTAGAATATTATAAGCAATTATCCTATAGAGTATTCCTGAGTCAAGGTGCTTTAAATTCCATCTTTTACTAATATATTCCGCTATTCTTCCTTTTCCTGAAGCTGCAGGACCATCAATAGTAATAATAATTTTTTTCAATTAATATTACCACCAACTTTGTTAAATTCTTCAATAAAATTAGGAAAACTCGTTTTTATACAATTAGCCTCATCAATCTTAATTTGCCCAATTTTAGACCCCATTACTGCAAATGCCATAGCAATTCTGTGATCGTAATTAGTTTGTATTGTATGATCTTTAATTGAATATGTTTTTGATGGATTAATAAATAAATCATCTCCTTCAATTTTACAGTCTACCCCACATCTTAATAAATTTTTTTTGATTAATTCAAGTCTATCACTTTCTTTGACTCTCAGTTCTGAAAGCCCTCTAAATATGCAAGTAGAATTTGCAAAAGATGCTGCTACGGAGATAATAGGATACTCATCAATCATTAATTTAGCAAGATCCCCATCTAGTTCGCATCCATTTAGATCTGATCCAAAAACCTCCATATCACAGACTTGTTCATTATTACTTATTCTTTTATTTATATAAGATATGTTTGCACCCATTTTTTCTAATGCAATTAAAATTCCATTTCTGGTTGGGTTTATATTTATATTTTTAAGAAGAACTTTAGAATTTTTGTGAATCAATGCTGCTACAATAAAAAATGCACTACTTGATAAATCGCATGGTACATCAATATTATTTGGTGTTAGTTCTTTTTTGCCATTTATTTGAATAATTTTTTTATTATTTTCTTTGTCAATATTTATGTCAGCATTAAATGATTTTAACATTATTTCAGTGTGATCTCTAGTTACATTATGTTCAATAATTTTTGTTGTACCACTTGTATTTAATGAAGCTAATAAAATTCCAGATTTTATTTGAGCAGACGGAATTTTAATGTCTATAGTTGAATTTTTTAAATCCTTACCTTTAATTTCTAATGGTAAACACCCATTTACTGTTGAAATAACAGCTTGCATTTGTGATAGTGGATCAGAAATCCTTTTCATTGGCCTAGAAGAAAGTGATTTATCTCCAGTTATTTTTGAGTCAAAACTCTGTGATGCTAATAAACCTGTTAACAATCTTGCACTTGTACCAGAATTTCCTAAATATATTTCTTTTGATGGTCTTTTTAATGAGTTTAAGCCTAAGCCGTGAACAATTACTTTATTATCACTTTCTTCTATTTTAACTCCCATTTCTTTAAATGCATTCATGGTGTGAATAACGTCATCTGATTTTAAAAGATTATTAATTTCACAAACCCCTTGAGATATTGATGGTATAATTATTGACCTATGAGATATTGATTTGTCACCTGGAATAATTGGGGTACCTGAAATAGTATCTTTAATTTTTTCACTTATCATTTTTTATAATTTAAATTCTGAGCCAAGATAAAACTTTTTAATTCTTTCGTCCTCTACAGCATTTTTTGGGTTTCCTTCAAAAAATATTGCTCCCTCATTAACTATATAAACCTTATCAACAATTTTTAATGTTTCTCTTACATTATGGTCTGTTATTAAAACTCCAATATTTTTTTCCTTAAGTTTTTTAATTATTAATTTTATCTCCTCAATTGAAACTGGATCTATTCCAGTTAATGGCTCATCTAATAATAAGTATTTAGGATTGGAAGCTAATGTTCTTGCAATTTCTAACCTTCTCCTTTCTCCTCCAGATAAAACTATAGATTTAGATTTACGAACATGATTAATGTCGAATTCATTAAGAAGATTTTGTAAAATAATTTCATGCTTTCCCTTGTCTTCTTCTGTAATTTCAATAATCGATAAGAGATTGTCTTCAACGTTCATCCCTCTAAATATTGAAGCTTCTTGAGGTAGATAACTAATACCCATTTTTCCTCTTGAATATACAGGTGCATTAGATATATCAATTTTATCAAGATATATAGATCCTCTATCAGGTTTTATTAAACCAACAATGACATAAAAGCTTGTTGTTTTCCCAGCACCATTAGGGCCAAGTAA
>CABYIF010000043.1 GCA_902518985.1 uncultured Alphaproteobacteria bacterium
GTGAAAATCATTATCTGTACCCGCAACGGTGAGTACGAAAGTATAAGACCGAATGCTTCAACAATAAATTTATAGCTCGAGGTGTTAGCTGATGGAAAAGATTTTTTTAGTATGTTCTTTTATATTTATTCTTGTTATTTCTAGAATTATTCCCCACCCACCAAACTTCACACCAATAATTGCAGCTGCAATATTTGGTCCTATTTTTTTCAAAGACAGGATTTTAGGTTTGGCAATTCCCATAATTGGAATGTTCATTAGTGATCTTATAATTGGATTTCATGCGTATCAAATTGTTATCTATTTAACCCTAATAAGTATAAGTTTATTAATTCCAAAAATTATAAAGTTAGTCCCGTTATCTTTCTATGCTTTATTCAGTTGCTTGTGGTTCTTTTTTACAACAAACCTTGCTGTCTGGCTTGTATGGGAATATTACCCAAAAACTTTTGACGGATTAATATCATGTTTTGTACTTGCTATACCATTTTTTAAAAATACTCTAATTAGCACTATTATTTTTACTATAACTTTTTATTACTTAAATAAGATTTATGAAAAAAGTACTTTCAGAGTCTATCTTAGTAAAGCAAAATTACTTCGGTGAAGTTTTTTTTTATTTTATTTGTAATTTTTTTTACAAAAACAGTATTTTCGATAGAAATTACTGTACCGATTAAAATTTTTGAACCATTATCAAAAAGTAGTCAAAATGAAATAATTGGATCGTCTAAAACTAAGATCTATAAAAACTTGGTTGGAGATCTAAATAATAAAAGCCTCCAAGAAATCATTGCTACAATACCTGGTATTCAAAGTAGGAGTTTATATGGTGACAATACTTCAGGCAGTAAAACAACTATAGACATAAGGGGAATGGGCGCTCAGGCAAAGAGTAACGTATTAATATTGTTAAATGGACAAAAACTTAATAATATTGATATGTCAGAAATTGATTTTCCAAGTATTCCAATTGACGAAATTGATGTTATAGAAATTTATAAAGGTAACGCTGGTACTGTTCTTTACGGAGATGGAGCTATAGGAGGAACTATAAATATAATTACTAATCCAATTAACAAAAATAAAAATAATTTTGCTAGTTATCAACTTGGTAGTTTTAATACTAATAATTATAAAATAAATTTAAATAATGATTTACTTAAATATAATATTAATACCTTTATTAATTATAAGGAAACAGATGGTTACAGAGAAGAAAACCAACAAATACAAACTAATGTATCAACAAAAATTGACTTAGGAGAATATTCAAAAGATTTTATTCAAATAAATTATAATGAACAAATTATGAGTACTCCTTCCCACAGAACTCAAAGCCAATTATATGTCGATAGAAGGGGAAGCGGAACTCCTGATGATTTTATAAATAGTTATGGAGGTTCTTTAAAGTATAGTACTGAGCGTAAATTAAGTGAAAAATTTGATTTAAAATTAAATACGAGTTATCGAAAGAAAAGATCTTATTATGATTTACAATCAAGTGCTTATCCATCTTATGGGGATACTACTTTAGATAATATTCAGTTTACACCAAGAATAAACAATACTTTCATTATAAATAATTATAATATTGAGTCAGTTTTGGGTATCGATTTACAAAGATCAAAATATCATTCGTTTAGAAAAGAAGAACAAAACTCATTGCCACTTCATGAGTATACATCTGATTTAGAATCTCAAGCTTTTTACTATCAAAATAATGTAAATGTTACACCAACCTTAACCCTTGGGACTGGTTTAAGAATACAGAGAAATTTAATTAAAATATCAGATAATGTTAATCCCAATGCTCCTAATTTTAAAAGTTGGACAGTGCATCATAAAAATTTTTCGGACACTGAAACAAACTATTCATATAGCGTTGGTTTAGAAAAAATTATAAACAGCAAACTTAATGTTTTTTCTAGATATGGGACAGGTTTTAGATTTCCCAATATAGATGACAGAATTGGAGGATCTGGAGGAGTTTCATTTGAATTAGATACACAAAAGAGTGATGAAATTGAAGTAGGCATAAATTTTAATGAAAAGTTTTATAGCATCAGTGCGAATACCTATCTAATAGAGTCCAGGAATGAGTTAGGATATGACTCTGATTCGTTTGTTAATATAAATATAAACTCTACAAGAAGATATGGGGTAGAGTTAGAAAATATTATAGAAATAAATCAAAATTTAGTTTCTAAAAATAATTTTACTTATTCGAAAGCCAAATTTACATCAGATGAACAAGGGTCCTACGCTACAAACTTTAAAGATAAAGATGTTCCATTAGTTCCTCAGTACAGTTATTCTGGTATGATTGAATATTCTCTGAATTCAAATTTAAAAATCATGCCATCAATAGAGTACAGAGATGATATGCGTATGGAGAGTGATGATGAAAATTTTCAAAATACAAAAATACCAGCAATTTTACTTTTTAACTTAGATGCCAGACAAAATTTTAAATATTTTGATTTGTCAGTTTCTCTTAAGAATATTTTAGATGAAAAATATTTTAACTACGCTGTGGCTAGTTCTAACACCTTAGGCACATATAATGCCTATCCTGAGCCTCAAAGAGAAATATATATAAGTCTTGGAAAAAATTTTTAAAAACTAAATAAAGTGTTGATTAAATTTAATAAAATTGTAATAAAATAATATGAACTATTCTGCAGATGGAGTTTCAAAGGATAAAAAAACACATGGTGTTTCGGAAAGTTATAAACCTTCCTCAAAACTTGATGAAAATATTGAAGAACTAAATAGAGACGGTTTTGTAATTCTTAAAGACCTGTTTACAAAAGAAGATTGTGAATTAGCTAAGAAAAAAATTGATATGATTTATAAAAACCAAATTGATGAATTTGGTGGTAAGAAAAAATTGGAATATATCAATGATCAAAACGTTGCAAGAGCGCTCTTTGTGTATGATGATTTTTTTGTCCAATTTTTTAATAATAAAAGAATACTTGAAGTGTTAGAAAAATGTTTTGGTAAAAAATATATTTTAAATCTTCAAAACTCACCTATTAATAAACCTTATGATGCACACTACGGCTCCACATGGCACAGAGATTTATCATATCAACATTTTGTTCCATCAAGACCAGTTGCTATAAATGTTTTGGTATGTCTCGATAGTTTTACTAAAGAAAATGGAGGAACTTATATTTTGCCTGGATCACATAAGTATGAAGTGTTTCCGTCTGAAAGCTATAGAATCAAAAACGAAACTCAAATTGAAGCTGATGTTGGAGATGCATTTATATTTGATTCTTTACTATATCATAGGGCAGGTGCTAACAACACTGGTAAAGATCGAAACTTAATAGTGCACATGTATACACTTCCTTTTGTTAAACAGCAGGTCAGTTTCCCAAGAATGCTGAATGGTAAATTGTCTGAAAATGAAGAACTAGCATATCTTATTGGGTATGATAGTGAAACTGAGGATAGTGTAATAAATTGGAGACAAAGAAGAAAAAAAAGGTACGATAAACAATAAATTTCATCTATATTGAAAAATATAGAATAAATGCTATAAAAAATCATGCTTTATAATTCCCCTTTTCGTCATGTTGATACAAAAGAAAATTTGCAGAAAGTTAAGGCGTATAATAATGTTATTGTCTTTGGAACCGGAAATCTAGGGAATATAGTAATAGCTGCTCTCAAAAAAGAAGGCATCAATGTTTTATTTCTAACTGATAACAATAGATCAAAATGGAATACAGAAATTCATGGATACAAAGTAGTGCCCCCAAAGGAACTTAAGAAAACAAATAATGAAACTCCAATTATTCTTGCCTCAGATTTAACTTTTCCATACATGCATAGACAGTTAAAAGAGATGGGTCTTACAAATGTTTTTGACGCAGATTTTCTTCTAGAAAAATTAGACTTAGAAATAGATGATTTACACAAAATGGGAGTCTACTGGTCTAAGGTTAAGATTAAACAAAAAATAGATTTGTATTTGTATGATATCAACTCTCAAAAAAATAAAAATAGTGAACTCAATGTTAGATGTGTTGATTTAGTCCTAACTGAGAAATGTTCTTTAAAATGTGCTGGATGTTCAAATTTAATGCAATATTATGCCAAGCCCGTAGATGAAGATTTTGATCAATGTATTAAATCAATAGACACATTTATGAATACTATTGATTACGTATACGAAATTAGAGTTCTTGGTGGTGAGCCACTAATGTACAAAAGAATAGATGAGGTAATTAAGCATTTATACAAATATGAAAATTATGGAAAACTTCAAATAAATACCAATGGAACTATTTGTCCAAAACCAGAAAAAATGGAAGTATTTAAAAACGATAAAGTATTTTTTGATATTTCAGACTATGGTGAAAAATCTAGAAATTTAGATAAGTTAGTTTCTGAACTTAAAAGATTAGGGATTCGTTATAATGCAGCAAGATCATTAGAATGGCAAGACTGTGGAAGAATAATTGAAACAAATAGAAAAGAAGAGCATAATAAAGAGGTATTTGGCAATTGTTGCGAGAATCAAGGCTTAACAATTCTTCATGGAAAATTATATCTGTGTCCTTTTCAAGCTAACGCAACAAACCTAAAAGCAATTCCATATTTTACTAAAGAAATAATTGAACTAGAAAATCATAATAGAGATGAGTTAAGAGATTTAATTCATGATTTATATTTTAAAACAGAATATTTAGAGGCATGTAAATCATGTAATGGCAGAGATCATAATGTTGCTAAAATAGAGGCGGCAGTACAAATGAAAACTCCAGTAAAATATGATTTTATAAACATTAAAATTTAATTATTTTTAATTGCTTATTTTTAATCCCATTTTTTATTAGGTTTTTCTTAATTTTATTTCCTATACTATTTCTTTGGTGGCAAATAATTATCATAATGTCAG
>CABYIF010000044.1 GCA_902518985.1 uncultured Alphaproteobacteria bacterium
ATTATGATTGTCCATGTTATATTTAAATAAACCTTTTTATTAATTTACAGGATCTTTTGGAAAATAAAATCTTGATGGATCTCCCTCAAAATTACTTGGTATTCCACCATTATCTATAAAATTAGGAAATAACTCACTTTCAAGATGTTCTAATTTTAGATTAAACATGTTGAATTTTTCCTGCCAATATTCTGAGTCATTTAAGCTTTCTTTTAATCTTTGTTTGGTTTTTAAATCAACTTTACCTAAATATTTTTTTTGCATTAATGCATAGAAATATATTATCATGCCATTATCTGGTGCAGTTTTGTTAGATACATAGTTTAACCATTGATATTGCTGTTTTATTTTTATAGGTCTATTTTCTCGAAGTAACTTTGAAAAATTAACACGTACGTTCATGTAAAACCATAGATCATCTAAAATGGTTGCTTTTGGGACTATATCGAAGTTAGCTATTTCAAGCTTATCTAAAAAACTTCCCTTTAAGTCATTTAAATCAATATTTGATTGTATTTTCCCTGTTTCAATAGCCCTTTGTCTTGAATATGTGCCTAATTGATAAGGAGCTTTTTCATTATCTTCAGTTTTAAGTGTCCCCTCTTCCATACCCAAAAGCCCCTCGTCAGACATTTGTTCATAAATTGGCGTTCCTTTCCAAGGTTGCAAAACTGAGAGATTATTCCAATCCAAGTTCATATTTTCCGCAAGCTCAATGGTATCAAAAATCATGCTTAATGTTTCTTTTGGAAAACCTAACATTAATAGAGCTCTGCAATTGATTTCTGGAAACTCGCTTAATACCTCTGAAGCCTTTAAAAAAGTTTCTACTGTTCCTGGTTTTCTTATTTGTTTTAAAATTTCAGGGTTTCCAGATTCGATACCGATATGCAAACCTATGCATCCACTTTTATGCATTGCATCTACAACTTCTCTTTGTTTTAATGAATGTGCAATTACTCCATTTGTTGCATCCCATGTAAGCTTTACATTTCTTCTAACCATTTCATTAAACATATGAATTGTGCGCTCTTTATCTTTTAATAAATCATCATCTAGCCAAACAATATGGGTAACCCCATAATCATTTTGAAGGCATAAAAGTTCATCAACTACTGCATCGACAGTTTTATGTCTCACTGTTTTGCCATGATAAGTTCTAACGTTACAAAAAGTGCAGGCTGCTCTACAGCCTCTATTTGATTGACATGTTGAAACTACTGCATCATCACCCAACATGCCATGCCAAGAACCTATTATACCAAATTTAGAGTGATTTTTAATATCCATCTTATGGTAAGCTGGCATAATGCTCATATCCTCTGAATTGGGCACCATTCTCTCTTCAAATACATAGATATCTTTACCTGATTTAAAAGCAAATTGAGCAAGATCCTCAACTTTTTTTTCACCATTTATTACCTCAAGTAAATTTGGAAGTGCTCTATCTCCTTCAAATAAAGATACCAGATCTACACCTTCCAAATCATTCATTACTCCGTAGATATCATGCGATACATGAACTCCTCCAATTAATAGAGGTATTTCTTGGTAATTATTCTTAATGTAAGAACATACCTTTTTAAATGAATTATGAGTAACTGAAAAAAGACAGCTTACACCAATAAGGTCAGGTTTAAATTCTTTAATTTTATTATTTAGTATATCATTCCAAGTTTCTACAAAATTGAAATTTTTTTCATTAGAGTTTTTATGATCATAAATTCTTTTTAGAATTTCATGATTCAAATTACAAACGTCAACTTCATAATTTTTATTCATTAATTGTGTTGTTAATATTCCTAATCCATAGGAAGGATAATTGTTTGCCCTACCTCTTTTAGCAATATTGTAATCAAATATTTCTTCATCAACATCTGGTGGATTGAAAAATAAAATTCTTTTAACTTTTTTTCCATTAAATAGGTTATCAAAATGGTTTTTTGCAGCAGTATATTTTATTCCTTCATCTAATTCTAATTTTCTTGCTAAATCTACCACTTCAAACCTCAATTACCATGAACTTTGTATTCTAATTCATCATCAATAAAAGTATCGAATATTTGACAAATATGTCTGACAAAATACCTGCCTAATGTTGTAACTAATATTTTATTATCTTCTAATTTTAAAAAACCAGCGAGTTCATACTTTTTAATTTTATCTATTTCTTTGGCAAAATATGAATAAAAATCAATATTGTAATCTTCTTGTATTTTTTTTATGTCTAAGACTTGATTACACTGTAAAGAAAAATTACAATCTCTTCTTATTATATCATTATTATTTAACTCATAATTTTTTGATATAGGAAATTTTCCTTTTTCTACACTGTCTCTATATTCATGTAAATCATAGGTGGATTGAGCATAATACTTCCCAAAAGAAAAAGTAGAAGTGGGACCAAGGCAAATAATATCTTTTGTATTTCCTGAAGTCTCTCCTCCAAAATTTCGATATACTGTTCCATTTTTCTTAGCAATTGCTAATTCATCAGTTTTTTTTGCAAAATGATCAATTCCTACCCACTCGTATCCAGAATTAGTCAAAGTTTTTGTAGACTCAACAAACATAAGAGGAATATCACTTTCTGGCGGAAAGTCAGAAGGCTGAATCATTTTCATGTGTTTTCTTTTTTCAGGTATGTGAGCATATTTAATTAGTGTAATCCTCTCTGGAGCAAGTTGATTAGTTAGCTTTATTGTATTTCTAAATGTTTCTAAAGTTTGACCGGGCAATCCGTATAATAAGTCAAAATTAACACCTTTAAATTGTTTTCTGATATTGTTCACCATTAAACTCTCAATTAGGTCATATGGCTGAACTCTGTTAATTTTTTTTTGAACTTCAGGATCAAAGTCTTGAACCCCAAAAGATATTCTGTCAACACCAAAGGATGCATAATGATCAAAATGTTCTACATTTACAGTTCGAGGATCTATCTCCATTGAAAACTCATCAAGGTCTTCAATATTTGTAAATTTTTTTATCTCTCCAATTATTAATGATAACTCATCTACGGTTAAATGTGATGGAGTTCCACCACCCAAATGTATTTCTTTAATATTAGGTTTTATATTATTTTTTTTAAAAAAACTTTCCAGCATATTAGTTTCTTTAACTAAAAGTTGGACAAAATTATTAATAACATTTCTGTTATTAGAGATATGAATTCGACAACTACAATAATAACAAAGCTTTGCACAATACGGTATGTGAAGATAAAGGTATATTGGATTATCTGGATTTTTTTTAAAATAATCAATGAGTGTTTTTTCATGATCAAAGTTATCAGATTTCTTATTCCACTCAGCTAATATTGGATAACTACTATAATATGGTCCAGGCTTATTAAACAGATCGATGAATTCTTTATCTATATGCTTGGGGTCAATGACATTGCCCATATTCATGTTTAATTGATTTTGCATATAATTACTTAAAGTACCATATATAGAGATAAATTTGAATATGTAAAATTATATCAATCAATTAAGTCCAAATTGTCTCTTAGAAAACCTGGGCTAACTTTTGGGTGTATTTTTAAATGCCTATTATCAGGGTTGTATTTGTAATAATTATCCCAGAATTTATTTTGATTTTCTAAATCTTTTTCATTTTCTATTAATTCGCCCTGAAACTCAAGCAAAACTTCTTTTGCAAATTTTAATATTTGTTCACTAGAATTATTCAATAATTCTAAATTTTTTTTCTTTAAATCATTTAAATCAATAACTTCACTAAGAGCATGGTGACTCAAATCATTAAAATTTAAAAGTTTATTACTATTATTATCCCTGATTCTTTTGAATATAAAAATTGAAGAAAGATGTGGCCTACTCATATATAAATATGAAAATGGAAAATTAATACCAAATGAAGGTCTCTTGAAATAAAAAGCTATATCAGAAGGACCAGACTCTCCACCAAAATAAAAAGCGCAATTAGCTAAAAGATATATATCAAGAAGATCATTTTTTTTTTGACTAAATGCATAATCAATAATTTTGCTGTTATCTGAATTAAATTTTTGTTCTTGAATAGAGCCCATTCTAAAGACATGAAATCCATTTTTTGTAAAATATTCAGCAGCTTCTTTTAGATCACTAACTGAAAAATCTCTATAAGAATGATAGTTCCAATTTTTATTTGGATATTTTTTATTTAAAAAAGCTGAGTCTCTATTGTGAATACAAATCCATTTATCATTTTCTCTTATTCCAAAATCATAGAGCTGTTTTTTAGCCTTTAGAATTTCTGTTTTTGTAAAATCAAAACTTGGCTTTTTATATAATTCATTAAATTTATTAATTATTTTTGGATCTTTTAAACTATATTTAAAGTCAAAAATAAATTTTTCCTTATTCCAATAAATAAGTGTTTTGCTTATATAATCAAAAAAAATGGACGGTACATAAATATTTAATTTCCTTTTAATCATTAAAGCTATTTGTTTGTTTGCTATTGGTTTTGAAAAATAAAAAATTATTTTGAAATTTTTAATTTCTGTAATGTTAAAATTATCTTTAAATATTAAATATCCCTCTGAGTATATAGTTGCGTGTCCTAGTCGAGAAACATTTATTTCACAAAACTTAATATTTAAAAAATAGTTTATTAGCTCAATAATTATTATTATTGGATATGAAAAAAAAAATACAATTTTTTTTAATACAATCATTATTTTATAAATATATTAATTATATATTTATATATCCTTATCTTGAATATAAATTTTATTATATTTAATAGCAAATTCGGCTTTAGTTAATTCTATCCCCATGTCAGCAGCATGTTGCATTGTTGAAATAAATTT
>CABYIF010000045.1 GCA_902518985.1 uncultured Alphaproteobacteria bacterium
TAAAGCCCTGTCAGCATTATCAATCATATAATTTGCTCTTTCTTCAAAACCTCTCATTTCACCGGGACACTGACTAATTGGTCTTCCAATTTGCTTGCATAAATTTTCAACAATTTCTGTGTTGTTTGAAAGAAAACATTTAACAAAATTTCTAACAATTTCTTTTCTTTCACTTAAAGAAGTTTCTTTCCATTTCTTTCTTACTTCATATGCATTTTGTAGAGCAGTATCTATTTCAGCGTCGGTAGCGTATTGTCTTTCTACAAGTATTGAATTATCAATTGGAGTAACAGTTTTAAGCATTTTTATTGGTTTAGTTATTTTAATTAATTAAATCAATTAATTTTTTATAATTTATATATATAGTTTGTTTATGAAATTAAATTTTACAGGCAGAACGGCTCTAATTACAGGTGGTTCTGGTGGAATTGGGCTATCAATAGTAAAGAAATTAATTGAAAACAAAATTAAAGTAATAATTTTGGATATAAACGCTCCAAATAAAAAAATACTTTTAAATAAATTAGTTGAGTTTAAACAAACTGATTTATCTGATTATAAAAATTTACAATCTTGTTTAAAGGAAATAAAGAAAAAATTTAAAAAAATTGATTATGTTATTAACGCTGCGGGTGTTTTATGGTTTGATAAAGATATAAGTTTAGAAAAAATAAACATAAATACATGGGAAAAAGTTTTATCCATAAATCTCAGTTCAATTGTAATTGTTTTACAAAATATTCTTCCATTAATGAAAAAAAATAAATTTGGTTCTATCGTTCACATTTCATCTGTTGACGCTTTATCAGGGGATGACAAACCTCAAGATGCTTATGGATCATCTAAAGCAGCTTTACTACGTTTATCTAAATCCATATCTATTCAGTATGCAATTAAAAATATAAGATCGAATTCTATTTTGCCTGGCCCAATTGAAACACCAATGCAAAAAAGATGGAAAAAAAATCCAAAAGCAAAAAAGGATTTGTCTAAAATTATACCCCTTCAAAGAGTTGGAAAGTCTATTGATATAGCAAACTCAGTAATTTTTCTTTTAAGTGATGAAAGTAGTTTTATTACGGGTACAGAATTAATAGTTGATGGAGGCTTAACAGCTAGGCCTTAAGTTTTTAACCTCTTTCAAAATATCTTCTAAGTTGCCAGTCATTAACTGAAGAGTCATAATCTTTTTGCTCCCATTCAGCTGCATGAATATAATGTTCAAGAACATCTGCACTAAAAATTTCTGGAAGTAATTTAGATTTTTTTGCTAATTGTATAGCTTCATATAATGTTTTTGGAACTTCTCTTACTTTTTTTTCATAAATATTACCACTATAAGGCTCTTCTAGCTTTAATTTGTTTTTTATTCCGTATAGTCCAGCCCCAACAAGCGCAGCAAATGCTAAATATGGATTTACATCTGCCCCAGGTACTCTGCATTCAATTCTTATTGAAGAACCATGACCAGCTAATCTAAAGCCAGCAGTTCTGTTATCAATACCCCAAACAGATTTAGTAGGTGCAAAAGATCCATCTTGAAATCTTTTATACGAATTTATATTTGGCGCTAAAAAAATAGATATGTCCGATAAAAATTTTATCTGACCAGCAACATAGCTTTTAAAAGTATCAGACATTCCATATTTATCTTTAGGATTGTTAAATACATTTTTTTTAGTTTTCTTATCAAAGAGAGAGTTATGAATATGACATGAACTTCCACAAACGTCTTTATTATATTTAGCCATAAAAGTTACAGCTTTGTTATGTTTAAAAGCTATTTCTTTTGCTGCATTTTTTATAAGAATATGATTATCAGCCATATTTAATGCATCTGTAAAAACTACATTTATTTCCTCTTGTCCTGGAGCCGCCTCTCCTTTTGAACATTCAACATAAATTCCTGATTTAAGGAGAGAGTTTCTTAACTCTCTCATTACATCTTCTTCCTTTGTTGTTTGAAAAATCATATAATCTTCAATGTACCATGAGGCTTCTTTAAAATTTGTGTAATTCTTGTTATGAATTTCTTCATATGTTTGGTTAAATAAGAAAAATTCTAATTCTGATCCAATCATAGGATCAAAACCCATTTTGTTTGCCTTAGTAATAACATCTTTGAGAATTTGTCTGGTTGAGTGTACTAATGGTTTTTTACCATGATGATCTAAGCAATCACATATTACTATGGCTGTTTTTTCTAACCAAGTTGCAATTTTAATGGTTTTCAAATCAGGAATTACTGTCATGTCGCCATAACCAGTCTCCCAAGAGGATGATTTGTAGCCAGGTACGGTGAACATATCCATATCTACTGTGTAAAGATAATCACACATATGTGTTTCTTTATGAACATAGTCTAGAAAGGCCTTACCTGTAACTCTTTTGCCATTTAACCTTCCTTGCATGTCAGATACACATACTAGAACAGTATCAATTTCATCTTTTTGAATAGCTTTTTTTAAATTGTTAAATGTAATTGTCATTGAGTTAGATCAAAAACCCAGCACTATAATTAGTGCTGGGTCTAAATCGATTATCTATAAGGGTATCCTGCTTTATCCATTGTAGATGCATAAATCTTAAATGCTTCAACAACTTTTGCACTTCTTGCACTTTGTTTAGCAACTTCATCCCAAAATCCTGAAGCGTCATTAACAACTTGGCTCCATTCATTAGCTGGTATACTTGTGAGTTCCATCTTCTTGCCATTAACACGAAGATCCGCTTCACCACCCCAATACCATACTTGTCTGTAATAATGTGATTGATCTATAGACATTTTAAATAATTCTTGAAGTTTTGGAGATAATTTACCCCAACTCTTTGAGTTGGCAAAGTATGATCCAAACCAAGCTCCTGTAACTGAATTTGTTAGAGCATAATTACATATATCTGCCCAACCAACTTCATAAGCTTCAGTAAATCCACACCAGCATACACCATCAAGTTCACCAGTTTGCATTGCTACTTCAACATCATCCCAAGGCACAATAACTGGAATTAAACCATATTTTGCCATGAAACGTCCAGCTGTAGGAACACCAAAAACTCTTAAACCTTTCATATCTGCTAATGATCTAACAGGTTTATCAACAGTAAATAGATGACATGGATCCCAAGCACTAGTGCTTAGCCAAGTTACATTATCTACTTCACCATAAGCTTCAGACCAAATTTCATCTAAGCCGTAATATTTAAACATAGCAGGTACATCTAAACTGTAACGAGTTGCAAACGGAAAATATCCACCAAATACAGAAATATCAACTGGAGATCCCATTGTAGCATCATCACTTTGCACTGCATCAATAGTACCAGCTTGCATAGCTCTAAATAATTCATCAGTTGGCACTAGTTGATCAGCATAGTAAAGTTCAATCTCCATTTCACCATGCGCTGCTTTGTTAAAAGCTTCAATTTGTGGAAGTACAACATGCGCACCCAAAGGAGCTCCTGAATAAGTTTGAAGTCTCCATTTAATTGGATTAGTTGCTGCATATGCATATGGTGCTGCTAATGTTGATGCACCAATTGCTCCTGCAGAAACTAAACCTGCTTTTTTTAAAAACTCACGTCTTTTCGTAAGATTTTTTTTATTTTTCATTTAACCTCCCCTAAAGTAGTAAATTTTAAATAATGGTATTATCTTGATATGTAAAAAGTGATAAATCAAGGAAATTTATTGCAATTATAAACAATTACTTATCTTCTAGAGACATAATCAGGAAGCCAAGTAGCAATTTCTGGAAAGATCATAACTATAGCAAGGCCAAGACACATTACCAAAACAAATGGTATTATCGATCTATATATATCCATTAAATCGATATCTTTTGGAGCCATCGCACGCATCAAAAATAAGTTATAGCCAAATGGAGGAGTCATATAAGCTATTTGACATGTAATTGTGTAAAGAACTCCGTACCAAATTGGATTGAATCCTAATGCTATAATTAGCGGAACATAAAGTGGAGCTACTATTACAAGCATTGCAGTATCATCTAAAAACATACCCATTAAAATATAAGAAAGTTGCATCATTATTAACACACCCCAAGGGCTTAAATTCCATCTTTCAATAAACAAAGTTTCAATTGCTCTTACAGCTCCGATTCCATCAAAAACAGCACCAAAACTTAAGGCTGCTAATATAATCCACATGAACATACATGATACACCCAAAGTTTTTTTCAAAGTATTCTCTATAACATTCCAATTAAGTTTACCTTTTAATAAAGCCGCTAATGTTGCTCCAAAGGCGCCTACAGCCGAACACTCTACCAAACTTGCTATTCCCATTAAAAATAATCCTGTCATAGAAAAAAATATTGCAAAGGGTATTAATCCAGCTTGTAATAATTTAAACTTTTCTTCTCTCGTAATTTGTCTTTCTTCTTTTGGAAGTGCGGGTCCTAATTCAGGCTGAAGTTTGCATCTTATATAAATATATAAAATGAATAATGTTGCCATCATAATTCCTGGAAGAATACCTGCAAGCCATAATTTACTAACTGGTTGTCTAGCAATCATTCCATAAAGAACTAAAACTACACTTGGTGGCACTAAAATTCCAAGAGAGCTTCCAGCTTGAACGACTCCTGTAATCATTCTTTTGTCATAGCCTCGCTTTAGCATTGCAGGTAA
>CABYIF010000046.1 GCA_902518985.1 uncultured Alphaproteobacteria bacterium
GACTTAGGGATATACATAAAGTCGAAGTTCCAGTTTTAGTAACATGTGGTATGCACGATGAATTAACCCCCGCGTGCTCAATGTTGATGCATAATCAATTCCCTAACTCTGAAATAAAAGTATTTAAAAATAGTTCACATATGCCATTTTATGAAGAACCTGATGAATATTTTAATGTTCTGTTAAACTTTTTAAATAGACATTCATAAAGAAATAATATTTTATTTTTTTATCTAAATGGAAAGATTTAAATTTATATTGTTGAGACCATTACAAATGATACCAGTGTTATTTGGTGTAAGTGTAATTTCATTTTTTTTAGTAAAATCTATTCCAGGAGATCCAGTACGTATAATGCTTGGTAGTAGAGCAACAGCAGAAGTTATTGAAGCAGTTAGAGCTCAATATGGATTAGATCAACCAATATTTATTCAGTATTTTTATTTCTTGTATAATTTTATACAAGGTGATTTTGGTAAGTCTATAATCTTCAAAATGCCTGTTATAGAATTGGTATATGAAAGAATAGAGCCTACCATTTTTTTACTTATTTATTCTTTAATTATTTCTATTTTATTTGCTCTTATTTTATCAATAGTTGCAGCAAGAAATCAAAATAAAATAATTGATCAAATAATTAGAATATTTTGTACTATCGGAGTTGGCGTTCCAGCTTTTTGGTTAGGCATAATGTATATGATTTTCTTCTGTATTACTCTAAAATTATTTCCAGTCTCTGGTTATGGGGAAAATTTTATAGAACATTTGTATCATTTATTTTTGCCATCTTTAACGATTGCTACTGCTTTATGCCCAGTACTAACGAGAAATTTGAGGTCTGCCCTAATATATGAAATGAGTTCAGATTATGTAAATGCTGCTAAGTCTAAGGGATTGAATGAAAATTATATTTTTAAAAATCACATATTAAAAAACTCTTTAGTGCCCACAATTAATTTATTAGGAGTTAATTTTGCATGGTTAATTGGAGGTACAGTAGTTATTGAAACAGTATTTTCTATACCTGGATTAGGCTCTCTAATGGTATCCTCGATTTTTGCTAGAGATTATCTTGTAGTACAGTGTGTAACTATTTTTTTTGCTATCCTTATAATACTAACAAATTTTATTGTTGATATAATAACAGCCTTAATCGATCCGCGTATTAAATTTGAATGACTTGGTAAACCTTGAGAATATTTTGAAAAATATAAATTTAAAACCTAGTTTAATTGCTGGATTTCTTATTTTATTTTTATGGATCTTAATTGCAATTTTTGCAAATTTTATAGCTCCTTATGATCCAAATGTACATGATTTAGAAAATACTTTTCAGCACCCTAATCTCAAACACCTTTTCGGAACTGATAATTATGGTAGGGATATATTTTCAAGAATAATTTATGGATCTAGAATAGATTTACAAATGGCTATATTTGGAGTCATATTTCCATTTATAATTGGAAACTTAATTGGTCATATTTCAGGTTATTTTGGGGGAATTGTTGATTCACTATTGATGAGATTTTTAGATATAACCATGTCATTCCCATTTTTTGTTTTAGTTATAGCAATAGTATCTATTTTAGGACCAGGTCTAAAAAGTTTTTATATTGCTTTAGCACTAGTTGGATGGGTTTCTTATGCTAGACTCTCAAGATCTCAAGTTTTAGTCATCAAAAATCTTGATTATATTTCCGCAGCAAAAACTCTCGGATATAGTAATGTTAGAATTATGTTTGTTCATATTTTACCAAATTCCATTACCCCATCAGTTGTTTTTTCAATGACAGACGCAGTTTTAGTTGTACTACTTGGTTCCGCATTAAGTTATTTAGGCTTAGGTGTTCAACCACCAACAGCTGAGTGGGGAGTAATGATTGCGGAGGGTCAAATTTTTATTACTTCGTCATGGTGGATGTGCACATTTCCAGGACTAGCAATTGTCTTACTTGCGCTTGGATTTTCATTATGTGCAGATGGTCTTGCTTCAATTTTAAATGTTAGAGAGTAAGATGAAAAATATACTTGATGTTAAAAATTTAAAGATAGGTATTAAAAGTAAATTTAATACAGAATTACTTGTTAAAAATGTCTCTTTCAACTTAGAAAAAGGTGATATTTTAGGAGTGGTTGGAGAAAGTGGCTCAGGCAAAACACTTACATGTAAATCTATCATAAAATTGTTTGATAATACTGACCTATATTGTGAAGGAGAGGTAATATACCAAGGTAAAAACTTATTACAAGCCAACAAAAATCATTTGAACACGATTAGAGGGGAAGAGATATCGATGATTTTTCAAAATCCAAGTACACACTTGGATCCATTAATGAGAATAGGTCATCAAATATCAGAAACTTTAACTGTTAGACAAAAATTAAATAAAAAAGATTCTTACATTAAAGTTATTGAGTTATTAAAAAGTGTTAACATCAAAAATCCTGAAGAAAAATATCATTGCTTCCCTCATGAATTTAGCGGAGGTATGAAACAAAGAGTAATGATAGCTGCAGCTTTAGCATGCAACCCAAAAATTTTAATAGCAGATGAGCCTACAACTGCTTTGGACGTAACAGTGCAGTCTCTTTTTTTAAAATTATTAAAAGAAATTAATGAAAAATTTAAAATTTCAATAATCTTTGTTAGCCATGATTTGGGAGTTATAGCAAATACTTGTAATAAAATAGTAGTAATGAAAAAAGGGAATGTTATGGAGTTTGGTACTAAAAATGAAATAATTAATCATCCTAAAAATGATTATACTAAAGAGCTTATATCTTCTTATCCGCAGCTAGAAGAAATACATCACAAGTACAATTCAAAAAATAAAAAAATTGTATTCCAAGTTAAAAATTTAAATATGGTTTGGAAAAAATTCAATTTATTTAAATTTTTTAAAAATAAATCATCTGATATTTCTGTGGGCCTAAATGATCTAGAACTAAATGTATTTAAAGGTGATAGAATAGGTGTCGTAGGAGAAAGTGGTTCAGGAAAAAGTACACTAGCTAAAATTCTTATTAAAATCTTAAATCCTTCAAGTGGCAGTATAATTTTTGATGGTTTAGATTTAAAAAAATTAGATAAAAAAAATGAAATGAAAATGAGACAAGCTGTACAGATGATTTTTCAAGATCCATATTCTAGTCTTAACCCAAAAAAAACAGTAGAATATTTATTAGCAGAACCTTTAATATTCCATAATATTGTCTCTGAACAAAACGTTTTAACAAAAGTAGATGAGTTAATGAGTAAAGTTGGCTTAGAAATTAACTTAAAAAATAAATTTCCTCATCAATTGTCAGGTGGTCAATGTCAAAGAGTGAATATTGCGCGAGCATTATCTGTAAGCCCTAATGTATTAATAGCTGACGAACCAACCTCTGCTTTAGATGTAACTATTCAGTCTCAAATTATAGATCTAATATTAGATTTATCAAATCAGTTAAATTTAACATTAATATTTATATCTCACGATTTAAGTATAGTTAGAAAGGTTTGTGATAGAATTATAGTAATGAAAAGTGGACGTATTGTGGAAGAAGGGCAAACTGAACAAATATTTAATGACCCAAATACTGAATATACACGAGAATTAATATCTTCAATTCCAACTATAAACTAGTCAATTATCATTTCTTTTAGTTCTTTTAAGCTAACTACATTACAGTAGATCATATTGATAGTTTCCAATTCATTATTATGAATATTCTCAGTTGCTGCTGCACAGCAATCTTCAACAACTATAACATTAAAACTTTCATCAGCAAGGCTTCTTACAGTAGAAGAAACACATTGATCTGTAAATATTCCAGTACAAATAACATTTTTGATTCCCATATTGCTTAATATCAATCTTAGGTTTGTTCCAGTTAAAGCACTATCAGTAGTTTTTAATATAATAATATCATCGTCTGTTGGTTTAATTTCATCAACAATTTGACTTTCCTCAGAATTTTTTGGTAATAATAAATAATTAAAACCTGGCTTTTTTTGACTAAGAGACCTATCAATGCCATTTTCTTTTAAGCAAGCAATCCTCGCAAATATATTTTCTATTTTATTATCTCTAGAAAATTTTATCAAATTTTCAATATTTGGAATGACTATATTTTTCATTCTATTAAAAAAATAATCCCATTCTTCATTTTCTTTATTGCTATTTTTTGGGAGTAAATAGGTTTTTTGTACGTCTATAATTAAGTGAGCAGTTTCTTTTTTTGTTAAAAATATATCTTCTGGATCTTCGGCATATTTATAATAAAAACTTCGATAATTTTTTTTCCAATTCATTTAAATAAAATTTTTAATAGTCATAAAATAATCTTCTGGTTCTTCATAAAATGGCATATGTGAACTATTTTTAAACACTTTTATTTCAGAATTAGGAAGTGCATTATGCATTTTTAGCGCACATGATGGAGGTAACTCGTCATGCATGCCTACAGTAATTAATGTTTTTGTATTAACATTTTTCATTTCTTCAATTC
>CABYIF010000047.1 GCA_902518985.1 uncultured Alphaproteobacteria bacterium
CCCATAAGCTGAAACAATAGCACCTGCATGCCCCATTACCCTTCCCTTAGGTGCAGTTAAACCTGCAATGTAAGCTATAACAGGCTTATTCATATTCTCTTTGGCAAATTGACCTGCGGCTACTTCTTGAGGGCCTCCTATTTCTCCAATCATTAACACTGCAATTGTCTCATCATCAGTTTCAAATTTTTCTATAATATCTCTAAAAGAACTTCCATTAATAGGATCTCCCCCAATACCTACACTTGTTGAGACACCAATATCCAAATCTTTGAGTTGTTGAGCTGCTTCATAGCCTAGCGTTCCTGATCTGCTCACAATACCTATCTTACCTTCTTTGTAAATATGACCAGGCATAATACCTAACATGGATTTACCAGGACTAATTATGCCCGCACAATTAGGCCCTACTAATCCCATTTTTTTATCTTTTGAGTATCTTCTCATATATCTTTTTATTTTGACCATATCATGAGATGGAATACCATCTGTAATAGCTACACAAGTTTTAATACCTGCATCAGCAGCTTCCATTGCTGAGTCAGCTGCAAAAGCAGGTGGTACAAAAAGTATAGATGTAGAAGCACCTGTTTGATCAACAGCCTCTTTAACTGTATTAAACACTGGAAGATTTAAGTGAGTCATTCCACCTTTTCCTGGAGTAACACCACCAACAATATTAGAGCCATATTTAATCATTTCTTCTGCATGAAATGTACCTATCTTACCAGTAAAACCCTGTACTAATATTTTTGTATTTTTATGAATTATTATCGACATTAATTACCTAAAGCCTTTACTGCCTTATTTGCTGCATCTTCCAATGTGCTTGCTTCGATGTAATTTATCTTACTTTTTTTTAAAATATCATTTCCTTTTGTAACATTTGTTCCAGCTAGTCTAATTACTAAAGGTAAAGAAATTTCTATTTTATCTAATGCTTGAACTATTCCTTCAGCAACCCAATCACATCTATTTATGCCTGCAAAAATATTAATTAATATTACTTTAACTTTTTTATCCATAGAAATAAGTTTAAACGCTTTAACTATTTTTTCTGGAGTAGCCCCTCCTCCTACATCTAAGAAATTTGCTGGTTCACCTCCAGCTAGTTTTATCATATCCATAGAAGCCATTGCTAATCCAGCACCATTAATGATATTACCAATATTTCCGTCTAGACTTACATAATTCATACCTCTATCGGAGGCATAAACTTCATTAGAATTTTCCTGAGTTTTATCTCTAAGTTCAGAAATTTCATCTCTTCTAAACATCGCGTTATTATCAAAACTCATCTTACAATCTAAAGCAAAAATTTCATCTTGTTGAGATACAACCAAAGGATTAACCTCAACCATTGTTGCATCAAGTTCACTAAATGCTTTATAGCAACCAATAATAGTATTGGCAGCTCTTGAAATTAGTTTTGGATCAATTCCTAAACCAAATGCAATTTCTCTAGCTTGAAATTGTTGAATGCCAACTGCTACTTCAATTTTACTTCTGATAATTGTTTCAGGTTTTTCTTTTGATATTTCTTCAACACTCATGCCTCCTTCTGTAGAAGCTACAACCATTATACTTTCTGATGATCTATCGAATACTAAACCTAAATATAATTCATGCTTAATATCCGTAGCTTCCTCAATATAGATTCTATTAATAATTTTACCTTCTGGTCCTGTTTGATTAGTAATAAGTTTTTTTCCTAATAATTTATCTGTTGCATCTGCTACTTCTAAAGGTGAGTTACAAACTATAATTCCACCTGCTTTACCTCTTGCTCCTGAATGAACTTGTGCTTTAACAACCCATTTCGATCCACCAATTTCTCTAGCTTTGTTTTCTGCATTTTCAGGACTGTATACTATTCCACCTCTAGGTATCTTAACTCCAAAATCAGATAATATTTTTTTTGCTTGATACTCGTGAATATCCATTATTTACTCTCAATTAGTTTGTTTATATTTACGATGTTCTCAGCCATCCTTGCAGAAGCTGCATCAATCATTCTACCATCAAGTTGCGCAGCACCTTTGCCTTCTGCTGCAGCTTTATCTAATTCCTCTAAAATACGCCTAGCTTTATTTACTTCTTCATTTGGAGGAGAAAAAACTTCATTTGCTAAATCAATTTGTGAAGGGTGAATTGCCCACTTTCCCTCAAAACCAATTGCTGCAGCTCTTTTAGCGGCATCTAGGTATCCCTTTTTATCGTTAAAGTCTCCAAATGGACCATCTATTGCCCTAAGTCCATATGATCTACATGTCATAACAAGTGTAGACAAACCATGGTGCCATTGATCTCCAGGATAATCAGGATTAAGTCCACCTATTACAACTGTCCTAGCTCTCATGCTTGCCGCATAGTCAGCAACACCAAAATGTAGTGCTTCCAGTCTTGAACTTGATGTTGCAATTGATTGAATATTAGACATACCAAGTGCAGTTTCTATTAAACATTCCAATCCTATAATATTTTGGAATTTTTTATTTTGCTCTATTTGATTTAGCATACAATCTACCATGTATACGTCTGAAGCTGAACCTACCTTTGGGATTAACAAAGTATCTACTTTATCTCCTACCTCTTCAATAATTTCAATTACATCCCGATACATGTAATGAGTATCTAATCCATTTATTCTAATAGAGATAGTTTTGCCCTTATCCTTCCAATTAATTTCTTTTATTGCAGTTATAACATTCTTTCTAGCATCTATTTTATCATTTGGTGAAACGGCGTCCTCTAAATCTAAAAAAATATAATCTGCATTTGAATTCAATGCCTTTTCGAACATTTTTGGAGAAGAACCCGGGACTGCTAATTCACTTCTTTGAAGTCTTGATTTGGCGGGTTTGTAATATAAATGACTCATAAAAGTGAGTTTTTATATTTCATAAATTTTATAAAAGCGATAAAAAAATACTATATTTTGTTATAAATTTATTTCTTTAATGCAGTTTTCATCGTTGTTTTTTGGATTATTAACATTTTTAGATACTGGAAAATAATCAATATCATCTTCAACAACACTTTCATTGTTTTCAAGAAATTTATTATCTTTATCCTCTAGAAATTCTAAACCTTCATTATGTGACATTATTAAAGGCATTCTAGAATGAATTTTAGAAAGATTTTTATTGGCTTCTTTTGTAATTATGGAGACAACATTTGTTTTAACATTATTTTTAATTTCTTGTCGCCATATTCCTCCAAAAAACATTAATTCGTTCTTTGGAATTGAGATAAAATATGGCTGTTTAGTATTGTCTATTTTTTTCCATTCAAAATAACCATTAGATATTATTAAACATTTCCTCTTAATAAATGACTCTTTAAATAAATATTTAGACACTATAGTTTCAATTCTTGCATTAATTACAAACTGAGTAATATTATTTTGTTTATTAAAATAACTAAAACTCCAAAATAAATTGTCTATATAAATATTGTTATTATTTTTATAGATTACATTAATTAAATTTGATGGAGAAATGTTATAAGATTTATTAGAATAGTTTAATACCTTTGAAGAAGGAAATAAATTTACTATTTTTTCTTTTTTTTCAATGTTTACAAATCTACCGCACACTAGGAAGCCTGTGAAAGCGGCATCGGCCTAGATACACCAACAGTCATCCAGCAGTCTTTAAACTCACCATTCTCGGTTACTTTTTCAACGGTCCATTCAAAACCATATTTTTTTCCATTAACATCAGTTAATTCTACAAAATAATATGAGCTAGTTTCTTGTTCCTCAACAGGAATGATATTGTGTTCCAAATGATCAATCATCATTGAGTATGATGGGTTTTTTATCATTCTTATAAAATTATTTAGAGGTCCAGTAAATTTTCTATTATTTGGATGTGCAAATTCCCAAGTTTGTTCAATTCCTGCATTTTCGAAAGGTGAATTGTTAATTTGCAGTGCTTTAAGCTGAATTGAAATGACATCTTTTGCACTTATTGATGGATCTGGCCTAATCATTTCAGCATTAAGATTTAGAGAAATTAGAAAAAATAAAATAATATATAAAATTTTATGCATTTTAATAAAATAGTGTAATTATATTTTTAGACAATATGCATATTTATGATTTTATCCAGGGATTAGTTATTGGATCCACCTTAATTATAGCTATTGGTCCTCAAAATTTATTTGTAATTAGT
>CABYIF010000048.1 GCA_902518985.1 uncultured Alphaproteobacteria bacterium
TTATGGGCTTGGGCAGGATCAGTATTTATACTCTCATCATTATGGGTACAAGTTCAAATAGACGTCAAAATTAATGAGTGGTTTGGTGAATTTTATGATATGATTCAAAAAGCATTAGGTGAACCTAATGCAATTACAATATCTGAATATTGGTCCAGCTTATTTTCATTTATTACTTTAGCAGGCATTTATGTTGCTTTAGCAGTAGCAGTAAGTTTTTTTACAGCTCATTTTTTATTTAGATGGCGTACAGCAATGGTTGAATGGTATCACTCTGTTTATGATCAAGCTAGAACGATAGAAGGAGCATCTCAAAGGGTTCAGGAAGATACAATTAAATTCTCACGTATAATGGAAAGTTTAGGGACCAGTTTTATTGAGGCGGTAATGATAATTGTTGAGTTCATTCCAATTTTATTTGGTCTTAGTATTGGTATACCAATTTTTTTCTTTGGAGAGTGGGAATATGGATTAATAACTGGAGCTCTAGTTTGGTCAATTGGTGGTACACTTTTTTTAATCATATTAGGATATATACTAAGACTTGTTGGTGTTGAATATGATTTACAAAAACAGGAAGCGGCTTATAGAAAAATTTTGGTTATAGCTGAGGATGATGGAAACGTTAGACCAAAAAAGTTAGAAGAACTATTTGATGATGTTCGCAAAATTCATTTTTTAAGCTATGTAAGATACTTATACTTTAATATTGGCCGAGTTGCTTACTTGCAAGCAAATGTTTTAAGTGCATATGTTTTTCTTGCCCCTGCAATTGTTGCTGGTGTTGTTACACTCGGTGTAATGCAACAAATAATAAGAGCATTTGGGAGAGTTGAGGGATCTATGCAGTATCTATTAAGAGCTTGGCCTACAATTATAGAACTTGCAAGCGTTTACAAAAGACTAAGAGAATTTGAGAATAAAATAGAAAAAAAACATAAAGGATGAAAAAACTGGTATAGTTCGTTAGTGATTTTTTTAACTTTTATTATAATACCAATTGTTGAAATAAGTATATTTATAACAATTGGATCAAATATTGGTATTCTTAATACTATTGCAATAATTTTAATAACTGCTCTCATAGGTATATTATTAGTTCGTCGACAGGGTATAAAATTATTATTTGATGCACAAAAGAATCTCTCCAATGGAATAATGCCAACTGAGGAAATTAAAGGAGCAATTTTCCTACTTATATCAGGTTTACTTTTAATTACCCCAGGATTTTTTACTGATTGTATTGGATTTGCAGTTTTTTTAAAACCAGTACAAAATTTAATAGCATCTAAGGCTAAAAGTTATTTTCAATCACGAATTCGCTATTAACTGATCGATTTTTTTTAAATGTTCCTTAAGAATTAAAACTAATTTATCATTTTCTGGATTATCTATTTTATTTAATGGAGGTAAAACGTTATTCCAATCTGGTAAGTTATCAGCTATAGAAAAATATGCCTTCATAAGACTGATAGGTTCATGTGAAGTTATAACTTCTCTTATTTGCTGTAACAATTTTTGCATTTCTACAAAGTTTTTAATTTCAGTTTCTTTTTTATAATTTTTAATTATAAAACTTAAAAGTCTGCCACAAACATTAGTGCCCGCAGTAATAGCACCGGCACCTCCTCTTTTGCATAAATTAAGAGCAAGACTATCATGACCACAAAATACAGCAAAATTATTAAAATACTTGACTGTCTTGAGCATTCTATCACTATCACCACTAGAGTCCTTTATTCCAACAACATTATTTGGATAAAGCTTTAGTAATATTTCAATTATTTTAAAATTTATAGGTACATATGTGTTTTGAGGGATGTGATATAATATATACTGAAATTCATTGTCACCTACTCTCTCAATTATATGTCGATAATAATTTATAATACCTTCGTCACTTACATTTTTATAATAATACGGGGGAAGTAATAAAACAGCTCTAACTTTATATTTAGCCGCATGTTTAGTCATATCAATTGCATCAATTAATGATGATGAGCCAGTACCAGGTATCAAAACTTTAGGATCAATTCTATTTGAAAGTAAAAATTCAAGATTATCTTTTTTTTCTTGTGATGAAAAGCTATTAGCCTCTCCTGTGGTCCCAAAAATAGCAAGACCATCGTGCCCTTGTCTCATTAAATATTGACAATGACGAAGGAACAAATCTTGATTTATTGATAGATCTTGTTTTAAAGGAGTAAGTGCTGCACTATAAACACCAGATATTTTAAGCATAAAAATATAATAAGATAAATCCAAGTATAACTCTATAAATAATAAAAATATTAAACGTAGATTTTTGTATTAACCTCATCATTACATTAATAGATAATAAAGAGGTAATGCAAGCAACTACTGCCGCAAATAAAGATTTATAAAAATTTAAATTATTTTCATAACTATTTAATAGATCTATACTTGTAAATGCTAATGAAGCTAAAATTATTGGAATGGATAGTAACATAGAAAATATTGCTGCAGAAGATCTATCAAAGCCTATAAAGCGAGCTCCGGTAATTGTAACTCCAGCCCTACTTGCTCCAGGAATAAAAGCTAACACTTGAAACAAACCAATAATAAATGCCTGAAAGTAGCTCATATTTTCCCACTTTGATAATTTGATCTTGAAGTGATCAGCTACAAAAAGAATGGCAGCAAAAACGATACTTGTAACTGCTACAACTTTAATATCTCGAAAATACAATTGAACAAATTCAAAAATAAAAAATCCAACTATTACTGCTGGTATTGTTGCAATAATAATTTTAATTAAGTTATAATTTTTATTAATTTTAAAAGTAAAAAAATTTCTTAGTAAAATTATTATATGAAGTCTTAAGTAAATTATGACTGCTAATAGCGTTCCAACATGGACAGCAACATCAGTAAATAAACCTTGATCTTGCCAATTTGTTAATTCTGAAATTAAAACAAGATGACCAGATGAACTAATCGGTAAGAATTCAGTAAATCCCTGGACAATACCAATGATAAAATATTGAAGTTCAAACATTAGCCAAAAATTATTTTACTAAGTTCTTTACCACTAGGAAGTGGTTCTGCATTTCTATTAGAAAAATATTTTTCCATAAAACTTAGATAAATGTTATATTCCTTCAAAATCTGCATCTTTTGTGATTTGTTTTCATCATCACTTTCTTCCATTTTTGCAAATTCAGTGTCAGTATCTGACATTGCCTCTGGAATTGTAGTAAATGGTCTTTCTTGATTAATTACTAATCTATCATGAAGCTCTCGGTGAATCATCTTAAAGTCATCACTTGATAATGTTTTTGGACTTTCATCAAAAATAAGACGTTTTAAAATAAAGTTTGCACGTGAGTCTTTAATAGAAAGTGCTATTTTATATTTTTCATTCCAATCTGTATGCTGATGAAACTGAGAGATTTCTTTGGTTTGTTTAAAATC
>CABYIF010000049.1 GCA_902518985.1 uncultured Alphaproteobacteria bacterium
CCTTATCCCAAAGAAGTAAATATTAAAGTATACGACTATCTAATTAAACAAGGATTTGAGATTAAATCTTTCAGTTCATTTAATTTGAATTATGACTCTGAAATTGCAAAGGTTACATCAGACAGCTTAATACAAACAGTTTCATCAATAGATTTAGCAGAATGTGATTGTTTATTTGTTTCTTGCACAGCTTTAAAAATTTTAGACTTAATTGAAGATTTGGAAGAAAATTTGAAAACAAATATTATTTCAAGTAATCAGGCAATTATATGGGACTCTTTACGTTTATCAAAAACAAATAATAAAATTGATGGTTTTGGCAAACTTTTTAAATTACATTGATGCAGGTTTAAATTGATTACACTTCAACAAATACAAGATGCGCATAAGAGAATTTTACCTTATGTTAATTACACACCATTGGTACATTCCCAACATTTATCAAAAAACTCTAATGTAAAACTCAAACTAGAAAATTTTCAAATTACTGGGTCTTTTAAGTTAAGAGGTGCAGTTAATAAGCTTCTTTCTTTAAGTGAAAAAGAAAAAGAACAGGGTGTAATTGCAGTTTCTACAGGCAACCATGGAAAAGGAGTGGCCTATGCTTCAAAAGTATTAGGTATTCAATCAACTATATATATGTCATCAATGGTTCCCAATTATAGAAAAGAGGCCATTGAAAACTTAGGAGCAAAAGTTGAAATAGTTGGAAAAAATAGTGATGAAGCAGATTTATTTGCTAAACAACTTTCAAAAGAAAAAAATATTACGTTAATTCATCCCTTTGATGATGAAGATATAATTATTGGTCAAGGAACTGTTGGTCTTGAAATGTTAAAAGAATTTCCTGAAGTTGATACAGTGATTATACCTACATCAGGTGGAGGACTTATATCTGGAATAGCGCAAGCAATTAAACTTCAAAAACCAGATACTAAAGTTATTGCTGTATCTATGGAAAGAGGTCCTTCTATGTATGAAAGCTTAAAAAAAGGAGAGCCAGTAGATGTTGATGAAATAGAAACTTTAGCAGACTGCTTAGGTGGAAGCATTGGCTTAGATAACAAATTTACATTTAATATTGTAAAACAATATGTAGATGATTTTGTTTTAGTTAGTGAAGAAAAAATAGCAGAGGGTATTAGAATGAATTTCTTGGAACACAAAATAGTGTCTGAAGGAGCAGCTGCAACAAGTGTTATGGTTGTTAAAGATAAATTAACATCACATCTTGGAAAAAATATAATTTGTTTAATTTGTGGAGGTAATATTGACTCAGAGTTATTTAATAAAGTTTTAAGTAATGCTCATCCTTAAAAAAAAAGATATTATTCAATATGTAGATCTTAATAAAGATCTAATACCAATAATAGAAGAAGCTTTTATAAGTTTATCAAATGGGAAAACTGTAATGCCTCCTATTATGAGAATTGATATTGAAAAATTTCATGGTGAATCAGATGTTAAGGCTGCCTATATTGAAGGTTTAGATAGTTTTGCAATAAAAATAGCATCTGGTTTTTTTGATAACCCTAAATTAGGCTTACCATCCAGTAATGGATTGATGGTTCTGCTAGACTCTGAGACTGGAGTTATAAAATCTGTTTTACTCGATGAAGGGTATCTAACAGATACAAGAACAGCCATAGCAGGAGCAATAGCTTCAAAATACTTATCAAATCAAGATGCTAATACTGTAGGAATTATTGGAGCTGGAATTCAAGCAAGATTACAACTGAAAGCAACCTTGTTAATAAGAAAAATTAACAAAATAAATGTATGGGCACGCGACAAAGGCAAAGTTAATCAATTTGTAGATAGTCTAAAAGATTTAAAAATTGATATAAGCATATCTGAGTCTTGTAAGGATTTAGCTAGTCATTCAGATATTATTATAACAACAACTCCTAGTAAAACACCCCTTCTAGAGTTTGATTGGATAAAAAAAGGCACTCATATAACGGCTATGGGATCTGATGCAGAGCAAAAAAATGAATTACAACCAACTATGATAAAACTATGTGATAAGTATGTTCCAGATAGTCAAGCGCAAACAACTATTTTAGGAGAATTACATCATGCCATTAAGTCTAACTTAATATCACCTGATGATAAATTTAATGATCTTGGTAGTATAATAATTGATCCAAGTTTAGGAAGAAAAAATAAAGATGATATTACAATATGTGATTTGACAGGAACAGGTGTACAAGATACTGCAATAGCAAGATATACATATAATATCTGTAAAAAAAATAATTTAGGCATTAAAACTTAACATATGAATCAAGCTGTCATTAAGAAAACATCGGATTATTTTAAATCAAAAGGAGTTGTCTTACCAAGTATTAAGGAACTGCAAAATCCTGAAAATATTAATGAAGATATAAAAAATTCTCTTAAAAATATAAATAATAACGATGTTAATCCATTAAACTTATTTAGAGTTCATTGGTTTAATAAAAAAGATCAGTCAGGTTTTGCTGATGAACCTGAGCATATTGTTCTTCCTTCAGAATTTACAGGAGTAAAAGCAAAAATTATTGTAAACATGGGTAGATATTTTCCTTTAATAACGGCCCACAAGGTTTTAGCTGCCTATGGTTGCTTACTTCCAAGAATACTAAATGGTACTTTTGATTATGAAAAACATAAAGCTGTATGGCCATCTACAGGTAATTACTGCAGAGGTGGAGTTGCTATTTCACGTATTATGGGCCTTAATAGTATAGCTATACTTCCAGAAGGAATGAGCAATGAAAGATTTGATTGGCTAAACAATTGGGTTGAAGATAAAAAAAATATTATCAAAACCAAAGGAACTGAAAGTAATGTTAAAGAAATTTACGATGCTTGTAATGAATTAAAAAAAGATAGTAAGAATGATATAATAAATCAATTTGATGAATATTATAA
>CABYIF010000050.1 GCA_902518985.1 uncultured Alphaproteobacteria bacterium
TAACAATGAATATTAATGATGATAAGAAATTAGATTTGTTTATTAAAACAAAAAAAAGAAAAATCATTCCAAGAACTCAAAATCAAAATACATATTTTAAACTATTAAATACTAAAAATATTGTTTTTGCTATTGGACCTGCGGGTACTGGAAAAACTTATATAGCTGTTGCTAAGGCAGTATCAGCTCTTCAAGAAGGCAAAGTTAATAAAATTATTTTGTCAAGACCAGCTGTTGAAGCTGGTGAAAAATTAGGATTCCTACCTGGAGATCTTAAAGAAAAAGTTGATCCTTTTTTAAGACCTATTTATGACGCTCTGTATTCGATGTTGCCATTTGATGAAGTAGAGAAAAAAATATTGAATAATACTATTGAAATAGCGCCCATCGCATTTATGCGTGGACGTACACTTGAAGATTGTTTCATTATTTTGGATGAAGCCCAGAATACAACTAGAACACAAATGAAAATGTTTCTAACTAGGTTGGGAAAAAACAGTCAAATGGTAGTAGTGGGAGATATAACTCAAATCGATCTCGTTGGTGAACGTGAGTCAGGCTTAAAAGACGCATTAAAAAAATTGATTAAAATTGATGATATAGGTTTTATAGAACTTCATGAAAAAGATGTTGTAAGACATGATTTAGTAAAAAAAATTATTAATGCGTATGAAAAAGAAAATAGAAGTTGATTTTTTTTCTGAGTCAAAAAAATGGCCTAGAAGACTGCCTAAAATAAAAAAAATTACTTTTAACACACTAATAAAAATGAGCTCCTATTTTAAGAAAAATTATTTTTTTTCATTAAACCTTGTATTATCTGATAAAATTAAGATTAAAAAACTAAACAAAAAGTTCAGAAACAAATATCAAGATACTGATGTATTAACCTTTGTATCAAAAAATTCTAATAAAGAGCTTGGAAAAATTTTATATTGTGATATTTTTTTCTCAATTGATACTATTGAGAATTTTATTAAAAAAAATAATTTAACATTGTATGATCATTTCAATCATTTATTAATTCATAGTATATTGCATATAAACGGATATGATCATAAGGACCTGAAACAGTTTAATAAAATGAAAAAAGAAGAAATTAACATTCTTAAAAAACTCAAAATTAAAAATCCATATATAAATTATGAATAATAACACAGATAAGTCATCTAGTTGGAAAAATTGGATAATAAAAAAACTTTTATCTAATGATTCAACAAAAGAGGATATACTAAACTTTATAGCTAATGAAGAAAATGAAAATGAAATTAAAGATGTTAATGATAACAATGAAAAAAACTTAATAAAAAATATTCTTAATCTAAATGAAAAAAGTGTTGAGGATATAATGGTTCCAAGGAGTGAAATAATTGCAGTTGACTATCAACAAACGTACTCTGATATTCTTGAATTAATTAAAGAAGAAAGTCATTCGAGGATGCCAATATATAAAAAAAATTTAGATAATATTGTTGGCTTTTTTCATATTAAGGATTTTATTAAAAATACTAAAGAAAGTTTTGATATCAATCTAATTATTAGAGAAGTATTGTATGTTGCTCCAAAATCGCCAATTTTAGAGCTTTTAAAAACTATGAGATCCTCTAGGATTCATATTGGTCTAGTGGTAGATGGCGTTGGAGGTGTTGATGGACTAATAACAATTGAAGATTTGGTTGAGGAAATAGTTGGTGATATTGAAGACGAACATGATGCTGAAGATGTTGATGATCTTGTATTAAAAAAAGATCATGATTTAATAATTACAAAGGCGGAATATAGAATAAATGATCTTGAGAGTTTTTTTAACATCAGTATTCCTAAATCAGATGAAGATGAAATCTATACTGTTGGGGGTTTAGTATTCTCAGAAATTAATAGAATACCAAAAAATAATGAGACTATTAATATAGATGACAAAATTAGCATAAAGATTATTAAGTCGAATAATAGAAAAATTGAAACAGTAGAAATTAAAAAAATTAATTGACTATATTTATTTTTTTAATAGCAGGATTTCTAACATCATTAATTTTACCACCTTATTTCATATATCCTTTGGGTTTTTTAATATTCCCTTTTTTGTGTTTATTTTTAGAAAAAGAATTACCTAAATTAAACAAAATTAAATTTTTTACTTATTGTTTTATTTTTGGTCTAGCCTTTTTTGGAAACTTTCTTGTTTGGATTAAAAACCCCTTCTTTATATTTGAAGAGACCAAGTATTTAGTTGTTTTATCTATTTTTTTATTAATATTTTTATCAGCTATATTTAGTCTTTTTTTTACTTTTATAATTTATTTTAATAAACAAATATCACCCTTATTC
>CABYIF010000051.1 GCA_902518985.1 uncultured Alphaproteobacteria bacterium
ATTAGAAAAATTAGATAAAATACCAACTCAGTTTTTAATTTATATTATTAGAAACATTTGTGGATATTCAACTATTAAAAATTATAAAAAAATTATTACGTTTTTAAAAAATAGTGATTTTTCGAATATTTTTAGTTTTAATTTGATGGACGTAAATAAATCTATATTAAAGTTAAATTCAACTTCAAATTTACTTAAAGGCAATCCATCTAATAGTGAAATAAAAAGCAGAGTTAATAAAATATACAAAAACGATAATTCAAATATTGGGATTGGATTATATAAAGAAAAAAGAAAAGTATACAAAGGTATCAATTTTATTTCAGAACTAAATAACAATGAAAGACGCAATATTCACTTAGGAATAGATATATTCATTGAACATGGAACAGATTTATACGCGCCTTTTGATGGCAAGATAAAGATCCTTAAAAATAATGCCTTTAAGTATGATTATGGTCCAACACTTGTTCTAGAACATGAATTTGAAAACACTAAATTTTATACACTTTATGGGCATTTATCAAAAATAATATTAAAAAAATTAAAAATAGGTAAAAAAGTCAAAAAAGGTGATTGGATTGGTAAAATTGGTCAAACTAAGGAAAACGGTAATTGGCTTCCCCATTTACATTTTCAAATTATCTTAGATTTATTAGGTGAAAAAACAAACTTTCCAGGTGTTGGGGAAGAATATTTAATTGATATATGGTCCAAAATATCACCCGATCCAAATTTAATTCTTAAAATACCAAATTCTTTTTTTAATAATAAACAAGATTTCAAAACTATTTTAAAAAAAAGAAAAACAAATTTGTCCCATAATTTATCTATATCTTATGAACATCCATTACATATGCTTGAAGCAAAAGATCAATATTTTTTTGATCGTTATGGAAGACGATATTTAGATTGTGTAAATAATATCTCACATGTGGGCCATTCAAACTCTCATGTACATAATGCAATGATTAATCAAAATTTAAAGTTAAATACTAATACAAGGTATTTATATGATGTTATTAGTCAATATAGCGACAAATTACTTAGTAAATTTCCTAAAAAATTAAATAAAATTTTTTTTGTTTGCACAGGATCTGAAGCTAATGATTTAGCTTATAGAATTGCTCAGACATATACAAAAGCAAATGATGTATTTGTAATTGATAATGCATATCACGGTCACACAAATTCTTTAATAGACCTTAGTCCTTACAAATTTGATGGAAAAGGTGGATTAGGCAAAAAGAAATACGTACATGTTTTACAAATGCCCGATCCTTTGAGAGGAAAATGGCAGTATAAAAATAAAAATTGGATTAAGAAATATATTAATGAAGCAAAAGAAAAAATAAATAATCAATCTAAAATTAATAAGTTATCATGCTTATTTGTTGAGAGTATTTTAGGATGTGGAGGTCAGGTTATACTTCCAAAAAATTATTTAAAGGAAGTTTTCAAAGAAGTTAGAAAGAATAAAGCTTTATGTATTGTAGATGAGGTCCAGACTGGATTTGGAAGAGTTGGTAATAATTTTTGGTCGTTCGAGGAGCATCAAGTTATACCAGATATTGTTACTTTAGGTAAACCTATGGGTAATGGTCATCCTATTGCTGCAGTAGTAACAACAGAAAAAATTGCCTCTTCATTTAATAATGGCATGGAGTATTTTAATTCATTTGGAGGTAATCCAGTATCTTGTGCTGTAGGAAAATCAGTATTGGAAGTTATTGAAAATAAAAAACTTCAAGAGAATGCATTAAGTGTTGGTAAGTATTTTTTAAATAAGTTGGAAAGAATAAAACGTAAAAATAAAAAATATATAAGTGAAGTGAGAGGAAGAGGATTATTTATAGGAATTGACATTATAAAAAATTCAGATCAACTAAAACCAAATAAGCAATTAGCAAAAAAAATTATAAATTATATGAGAAATAATGGAATTTTATTAAGTACTGATGGCCCTCATGATAATGTTATAAAAATAAAACCACCTTTAGTCTTTAATAAGCAAAATGTTGATAATGTTTGTGAAAATTTAGAGAGTTTTTTTAAAAAAATATAAATTTAATCCCATATATAATCATTAAAAATCCTACAATTAAATCTATCCAAAACCAGGTTTTATTTGAATATATATATTTAGATAAAAGTTTGGATAAATAACCTAAGGCAAAGAAAAATATAAAGCTTGCCATCACTGCACCTATTCCAAAGAATAACTGACTATTAAAATTTGTAGAAATTGAACCTATTAATATAATTGTATCTAAATATACATGTGGATTAGCATAAGTAATTAGAAATA
>CABYIF010000052.1 GCA_902518985.1 uncultured Alphaproteobacteria bacterium
TATAAAAGGAGTGCATGCTAAAATAAATTCTGCATTTTCAATATTTTCTACAAATATAAAATCCAATCCTTTTCTAAATTCTAGCCCATCTTCTTTACTAGAGTCGTAAATATGAAAACATTTTTTTTTGTCTTTTAAATTTGAATATTTTTTTTGAATAGTTTGCCAAATCAATTCTCCACTTGTCAGAACTTTAATGAAAGAATTTCTTTTAAATCCAAGATTTGGTAATTTTTCTTCCGACGATTTCTGTCTTTTTGAAGAATTTGATAAAATAAATAAATTCTTATTTTTTTTCTCTAAATAATCTATTGTTTCAATAGCGTGTTTATAACCTTTTGTACCATTGTGCATAACTCCCCATTGATCAATAATATAATTTTCATATTTATTTATAATATCTAATATTGAGTTTATTTTAATCATACCTAGACAGATTTTCCAATTACATCAGATATATTTTTATAACCATCAGTTTTTATTAAATCTATTAATTCCTTTTTCATTTTTGAAATTAATAAAGGTCCTGAAAAAGTTAAAGCTGTATATAACTGTACTAATGATGCTCCTGATTTTATTTTTTCATAACAATCACTTCCATTTGAAATTCCTCCCACACCTATTAATGTGATTTGACCATTTGTTAAGTTATACATTTTTCTCAAAATATTATTTGAAGTTTGAAAAAGAGGTTTCCCACTTAAACCACCTTTTTGTACTTTATTTTTTGATAATAAAGTTTCAGTTCTATTAGTTGTAGTATTTGTTAATATTAAGCCGTCTATGTTGTTAGCTAATGAAATAAGAGCAATATCTCTAAGCTGATCTTCATTTAAGTCTGGCGAGATTTTTATAAAAACTGGTTTTTTATTAATACTTTCAATTTCTTCTCTTTTTAAAATTATTTGTTTAATTAAATTTTCAATATTACCTCTTAGTTGTAAATTCCTTAAACCCTCAGTATTGGGAGAAGAAATATTTATTGTAATATAACTTGCTAAATTGCCAAGTTGCTCCATACCAAAAAGATAATCATCAATGGAATTTAGACTATCTTTGTTTTTTCCTAAATTAATCCCTACTATTCTATTAGTTACGAGACTATTTTTTAATTTTGATATATTATTTTTTACTTTCTTGGATCCTTTGTTGTTAAAACCTAAACTATTAATTATTGCATTATCTTGGTCTAATCTAAATATTCTGGGCTTTTGATTTCCTCTTTGAGGCTTTGGAGTTACTGTTCCAACTTCTATAAAGCCAAAACCAAGACCAAACATAGATTTAACAACTTCAGCATTTTTATCAAATCCTGCTGCAAGACCAATAGGGTTAGGGAAATCTAAACCGATCAAATGTTGTGATAGCATTGGATCATCATTGCTATCAAAATTAAAATTATAGTATTTAAGAGCCTTTATCGAAATAGAATGTGCTAATTCTGGTGGGAATAATTTTAAAATTTTAAAAGAACTATCTAACAATAACTTAATTATCTATTAATTTTTTTATATAATCAATAGTTTCTCTTATTCCAAATAGCTTAATAAAAGAACCTAATCTTGGGCCCTGATCTTGCCCTAATATTACCTGATAAACTAATTTAAAAAAATCTTTTAAATTTTCAAAGTTATGCTTTTTGCCAACTTCATATAACAGTGTTTGTATATCTTCTGCTGAGCTATCTTTTTCAATTTCATTCTCTAATACGTTGATAATATCATCAAAGATATTTTTATTAATAGAATTAATTTTTAGATAATTTTTTTTGGGTAATATAAAGTCGCTGTAATAATTAAGTGCAAAATCAATAAGACGATCAAATTCTTTATTATTTTCTGGATTAAGTTCTTTATCGTACTTATTAATAAATGACCATATAACTTTTTTATCTTTTGAATTTGAAACGCTAACTAAATTTGTCAAAGTATTAAAATTTATATCTGTTTTAAAATGCTTTGGATTACCTGAATGTATATGCCATATAGGGCTGTCAGGTTTCTTTTCATCATTTAAATTTGAGTAAGCATTATAATGAGAAATATAATCATCCACAGTCTTAGGAATCACATCAAAATGTAACTTTTTTGCAGATTTTGGCTTTTGAAACATATAGAGAGATAAGCTTTCTGGTGAAGCATACCTTAACCACTCATCAACACTTATTCCATTACCTACAGATTTTGATATTTTTTCACCTTTTTCATCAAGAAACATCTCATAAATTAAATTAGTTGGAGGATTTTTATT
>CABYIF010000053.1 GCA_902518985.1 uncultured Alphaproteobacteria bacterium
AAATTATAGGATGTTGATTTGTGATCACATACCTATTTTTCTTTTTAATAAGTTTTTTAAACTCCTCAGTATTAGCTTCTAGTAAAGGTTCAGGGTCATGAGCCAAATCAACTGTATGATACCAACCACTATATTGTGATTCACAAACAGCTGAGAGAGCTTGTAGTTTTACTCTACCACCAAAACTTGTCATAAAACAAAACCCTTTATTTTTATTTATATAATTGATGGTATCTTCTTTGCTCATAGTCATTTGAAGTTGACTCCAATTATTTTTATCTGTTTCACAAATATGTTTTGCTAAAGCTATTGAAGTTTTAACATCAGAAAACGCATCATGAGCAAATTCAACCGGTAAATTATTTAGCTCAGCAAGTTTTTCTAATTTAAAACCAGGATTGCCTCTATCTGTAACTGATGTTTTTAAGTTAGATGGATTTATAGCATATAACCCTCTTGCTAAATTAAGAGTATCACCTCTGCTCTTTCTAGTTATATAAGGATACAACAAATTATTATAGAGATTATATTCAAGAACTGACTCGTCAAAAGTGATTGAATTATGTCCTATAAACGTAGAATTAACATCATCACTTTTCCAATCTTCAAAAGTAGAATTAATTTTTTTCATTAATTCATAAGAAGATTGAGATGCAGACAAAGCCTCTCGCATTCCTTTTAAAGTTGTAATCAATGCACCTGGTTGAGAAATAATTGATGTTCTCGGTCTACAAAACTCATTCATATTTTTATTTGTTTGATTAAATTCAGAGTCAGTGACTATAGCAGCAATTTGCATTATTTGCTCCCATTTCGGTGTAGTTCCAAAAGCAGTTGGGCTCTCTTTTTTCCCTCTGCCAGAAGTTTCTAAATCATAAAATATATATTTATTACTCATTAATTTATTATTTTTAATACTAAGTTTTAGGTTCGTACAGCAGATATATGATTCTTTAATAAATTATTATTTATTAATAAAAATATGACTTAATTAGCATTAAATAAAAGAACAGATAATTAATGTTATAATTATAAAATGAAAGTATTTAAAAATATACAAGCTTTACTTATTGATTTAGAAGGAGTTTTATACAGTGATGATAAACTTATTTCTTGATCTGACAAAGTTTTGCAAGACCTTAGAAAGAAAGGGTTAAAACTTAGATTTTTAACAAATACAACAACTATACCTCGAAATAAGATTTTAAATAAGCTAACTAATTATGGTTTTGATATTGAAGAAGAAGAAATTTTTACTCCTGTTACAGCTACTAAAAAATTCTTGGAAGAAAAAAATATAAAAGAAGTATTTGTAGTCACTAGTAAGGAATTATTAAGTGAGTTTAATAATTATGAATTAACGAACAAAAACCCAAAAGCTATTATTATGGGAGATATATACAAAGAATTTAATTGGGATATTTTAGATAAAATTTTTAAATTAATTCATAAGCATGACTCTCATCTAATATCTCTTCATCAAAATAAATACTGTATTCGTGAAAATGAAATCTCTTTAGATTTAGGCCCATTCGTTAAAGCAATTGAATATGCCTCTAATAAAAACGCTGTATTAATGGGAAAACCTAATATAAACTTCCTTGATTTAGTTATTAAAGATTTAGATGCACAACATGAAAATATTGTCATGATAGGAGATGATATTAAATCAGATATAGAAGGTGGGTATCAAGCCGGTCTAAAAACAATTCAAGTTAAAACAGGAAAGTATCAATCTTCAGATGATAAAAATTCTTTGCAACCTGATGCGAGAATTAAAAATATCAATGAAGTTTTAAACTTATTATAAATATTAGTTATCTCTTTTAGACCAGTAGAAGTGATAAAAGAGGGTAGCAAGTAGTGCAATGAATAAAGCAATAAAGGCAATATAAATTATAGTAGCTATAGCCCACCAAGCGACGGCAATTAATAAGCCAATTGCTGTAATACCTGACCAAAAATAAAGAAAGCGTTCTAGAAATAATTGCATAGTTTTTTATAACTTATTTAAAGCAGTTTATCAATTTCCTCTCGAGAAGGCATGCTATTTGCTGTTCCAATTCTAGTTGTAGATATACCTGCAAAAGTATTTGCAAATTTAATGGATTCTATAACTGATTTATTTTCAGTTAAAGCAGTAGCAAATGCTCCTGAAAATGCATCTCCTGCTCCAGAGGTATCAACTACTTTAGATCC
>CABYIF010000054.1 GCA_902518985.1 uncultured Alphaproteobacteria bacterium
TATAAAGGCTATAGATTGATTTGTTTGCTTATTAATTCCAGTCATTAATCCATCACGAGGTCCAGGGCCTAAATTTGCAGCAAGGTAATATCCACTTCCTATACCGATGATAAATATGCCAATAAAAACTTGAATTAATTGAAAAAAAAACTCTTTAGGGTAAGGTAGAATGAATAATGATAGGTCTATTACAACAGATATAAAAATTGCATTTAAAATAGTTCCAATACCTGGCTTTTGTTTAAGAGGAAACCATAATAATAACACTGCAATACTTACTATGAAAGTAGTAATACCAATTGTATAACCTGTTTTAAAAGATAAACCTTGATGAAGAACAAACCATGGACTTACACCTATATTTGCAGTAATTAACAAAGCCTCACCAATACCAAATAAAATTAATCCAAAAATTAAATAAAAAATTGTTATTTTTTTTGGTTTTAAATTAAATTCATATTCAGAACTCCAATGTAATTGAGGTATTTTTTTCAGAGTTAATATATAAATAAGATTTTTTAGCATAAATTTTGTTTCCTTTATCACATATTAGAATTAAGCTTCTATTTATTTATGAGTGAGATCTATAATTATATTGATGAAAGTAAATTATCTGTTGTTTTGAAGTCTATAGAAGATGCTCATGGACTACCTAATGAATGTTATCTTGAAGGTCCATATAATAAAATTGAAAGAAAAAAAATTTTTGAAAATAATTGGGTTGTTGTAGGTACTGCAAGTTCTATACCTGAGCCAGGTGATACAAAATCATTCAATTTATTGGGAATACCATTAATTTTAGTAAGAGATAACAATTATAAAGTTAGAGTTTTTCATAATGTTTGCAGTCATAGAGGATACAAATTAATTAATGAGGATTGTCATCTAAGAAAAGTTATTAAATGCCCATATCATTCGTGGTCTTATGATTTTACAGGTAAATTAGTTGCTACTCCACATATTGGGGGGGTTAATATTCATGATCATAAAGACTTTAAAAAAGATGAAAGTGGATTAAAAGAAGTACGGTCAACAATTTGGTTAGATTTAATTATTGTTAATATTTCTGAAGATGCAATTTCATTTAAAGAATATATAAAGCCTTTAGAGAAAAGATGGTCAAAATTTATTGCTAAAGAAGATTATGATTTAATCTATCATCCTAAAGATTACGGTTATTTTAATTTTGAAGCTAAGTGTAATTGGAAATTTGCTATTGAAAATTTTTGTGAAAGTTATCATTTACCTTTTGTTCATCCAAATCTAAATAAATATTCAAAAATTGATGATCACTATCATATTCAAGGTTTACCAAATCGTTTTGCTGGTCAAGGGTCATTAGTTTACAATCCAAGATTTAAAAGTAATAAGAAGTTTCCAAATTTTCCTAGCTGGCCAAGTAGAAAAGATAAACAAGCAGAATATGTAGCATTGTTTCCAAATGTAATGATAGGAATTCATAAAGATCATTATTATGCTTTCTGGTTGGAACCTATCAATCACGAAAAAACACTTGAGCATATGGAAATATATTACGTAGGAAAAGAAGCTGCTCTTTCAAATAAATACAAAAATATTAGAGAAGAAAATTTTATCCAATGGAAGAATATAATGACAGAAGATTTAGATATTATCGAAGGCATGCAAGAAGGAAGAAATTCTCCTGCATATAATGGTGGAAATTTTTCACCAGTACTTGATAATCCAACACACCATTTTGCGAAATGGGTTGCGAGTTCTCTCATTAATTAAATATATCTAGAATCACTTAATACCTGTAAAATAATCTTTAACTAGGAGGTAATATGATAGAAACTGCTGGAGGATTGATTCCTTTTTTATGTCATGTTTTTTTAATTTTATTCGGAGGCTTCTTTGGGCTTAGCTTTGCTTTTAATAAAAATTTTGTCAAGAATAGTATAGGTTTTGAATCAAAAGATGCAATGTACATGGGAAGACCACTTGGCTTCTTAATGATTGGTGTTGTATTAATGTTAATAGCTACGTTATTTCAAATTGGTGATTTTAAAT